>JBJOOW010000124.1:0-4030 GCA_046051095.1 Bacteroidota bacterium
ACTATACAGCAAAAAAACTATAGCAGCCAGCAAGGGCAGTATAGTAAGCTCTTATAGCTTAAGGTGATTTTTTTTAATTAGTTGGTGTGCGCGCAAAGGTGGTTGAATATTTGAATACTACAATACCAGTGTGCAAAAACAGAATTTATATATTCAGTTTATGAAAACGGTTCGCCTTATAACAACCACCTTGTTTGTTTTGTTTTTTGTACCAGCCATAGCTGTACATTTTATTGGTTTGTTTAAACACATAACCGACGAATCTACCGCATCGCACCTGATACATGTGTTTAGCTACAGCCTGTGCCTGTACACTATACTATTTGCTGTAAAGCACCGGCTATCGCTTTATGCAATAGGGGCGGTTTATCCTTTTCTGTTTCATGCCAATTGCTTTTTAACACCGCTGCTGCAGCAAAATAAAATAAGCCCCATATGCCTGCTGGTAATAGTTATGTTGCCACTGGGTGCGTTATGGATACGCAAAGGGATGCATCACGCAGTGTGATGATAGCCCCCAAAATAAAAGCGCCTGATGGAAAACCATCAGGCGCTTTTTTATTTATACAGTAAGATTTAGGCGAATTTGCAAAGCGTACCAAGCATTAATGCCAGCGATACAGCCCAGAAACCCCAGTTGATAAGAATGTATTTCCAGCCTTTGCGCTCAAACAGGGCGTTAGTACCCAATATAGGTAGTACAAAAAAGATAGAAGTAATTACCCCGTGTACCACACCGTGGCCAAACGTACGGAAACTATGTCCGTATATTCCCATCAGGCGGGTAAATTCTTCCTGCGAGCCGGGCAGTAAACCAACTCCGTTTTCAGGAACCATTACCAGCGATTGCAGGCCGAACTGATGTATGGCCAGTGTGTGAGAAAATACGGCCATCATAAAACTAAAGGCATAAGCCATGCCGAAAATTACAGGCATATTGGCTCCTTTCATTTTCTCTTCGGTAAGTCCGGCGCTTTCCATCCAGGCTTTGCCCAGCACTTTAGGGTTATACCAGATAAAGCCTATTAACATTGGTATCAGCGCTACTGCCGCCGCTATCGGCAAGTTTAATTTCATATTTATTGGTTTTGGTGTAAGCCGAAGGTAAGGCTTTTATTGTAGCTGCATAGCGGTTATCAACAGGTGCCGTTTAATTAGTTGGGCGTTATGCCAAACTCATGCATCAGCAATTCATCTGCCTCGGCATTATGATATTTGGAATGCATTAACTCACAAGCTTTTAAAAGATTAAGTTTTGCTTGTTCTCTATTGCCAACCTGCAGGTAATAGTGGGCAAGATTTAAGTAAACTGTTGAATTGGACATATCACTTTGAACTGATCTGCAAAATAGTTCAAACGCTTTTTCGTAATGGCCTATTTTAAACAAGGCCCATCCCTTATTATTCAAAGCATAGGCATCATCAACCTCATAATTTAGTGCCATATCAAAGTGCTTAACCGAGTCTACATAATCGCCTTTAGAAAGAAAGGCGTACCCCAGATTATTATGATAAACAGCATCCTGGGGGGAATATCGCACTTGTTTTTCAGATAATTGAATAGCCTCTTCATATCGTTTCAAACCCAGTAGAGAACTATATTTATAAAAAAATGCATCTCTGTCGCGCGGTGAGTTTCCGCTATCCATTATCTCATTACAAATATCAATACATTTTTCGAAGCTTTTGGCTTTCAATAAAGAATATGCCAGCCATAAGTAGTAATGATAGTTGTATCCATAAATTTCAACAGCAGAAAAAAAATCCCTTACGGCACTTTCGTAATTTTCCTGATCTAAATAGCGCCCAGCCCTGGCAAAAAATGCCTCTGAATTTTCAGGCTCACTATTTATTGCCCGGGTATAGCATTCTATTGCTTCATCAATTCTGTATTCATAATTAAAACAATACCCCTTGTATAGCCACGCTTCTGAATTTTTTGCATCTAATTGCAAACATCTATCCAAATATGGAATAGCGGCTTTAATACCTCTAATGGCATACATCTTCTTTCCTATCTCAAGATATTCGTTTCCGGTAAAATTATACTCCATATGTGTGCAGCTTAATAACCTGTCAACTTTTCTAAAGCCTGTTGTAGCCTGCCTTTAGGTAAAAACACTTTCTCCAGCGAAGTGGCAAACGGCACCGGTGTATCTAACGATGCTACGCGCATAACCGGTGCATCTAAATATTCAAACAAATGCTCGTTTATGTAGGCCGATATTTCGGCGCCTATACCACCTATCAATGTGTCTTCGTGCAGCACCAGTACCTTACCGGTTTTCTTAACGGTTGCAGCAATCGCTTCTTTATCAAATGGCAGCAGGGTGCGCAGGTCCAGCACATCGGCCGACATACCGGCAGTGGCTTCCAGTGCCCAGTGCACACCAGCGCCATAGGTAATTATCGATACTTCATCGCCCTGGCTGGCCAGTTGGGCTTTGCCTATCTCCAGCGTATAATAACCCTCGGGCACGTTGCCTTCTACACTGCGGTAAAGAGCTTTATGTTCGAAAAACATAACCGGATTAGGATCTTCTATAGCAGCGCACAACAAGCCTTTGGCATCGGCAGCGTTAGAAGGGTATACAATTTTAAGCCCTGAAACGTGAAAGAACCATGCCTCGTTACTTTGCGAGTGGAAAGGCCCTGCCCCCACACCGGCACCGGTTGGCATACGTACTACCACATCGGCATTTTGCCCCCAGCGCCAATAGCTTTTAGCCAGGTTATTTACTATGGCATTAAAACCGGTAGATACAAAATCGGCAAACTGCATCTCTACCACGCTCTTCATTCCCTTTACGCTCATACCAAGCGCAGCACTTAGTATGCCACTTTCGCAAAGCGGTGTGTTGCGCACGCGGTGCTTGCCAAACTCATCTACAAAGCCTTCGGTTATTTTAAACACACCACCATACTCAGCTACATCCTGGCCCATTATAACCAGGTTATCGTGCCTGCGCATACTCTCGCGCAGGCCATCGCTTATGGCATCTACCAATCGCTTTGAGCTGACCGTTGACGATGGACGATGGACCATAGCATCGGCTGGTGCATATATTTCGCCTTCCTCTTTCTCTACCGTGTGTTGTACTTCGGGTTGTTTATCGGCGGCATCGAAGGCGGCGCGTACTTCTTTGTCGTATTCTTCGCGCAACATATCGGGGTAATCGGGCGATATAATGCCCTCGCCAATTAACCAGTTTTCGTAGTTAAGCACAGGGTCTTTTTTGCCCCATTCTTCTATTAATTGCGGCGGTACGTATTTTACACCGCTGGCCTCTTCGTGGCCGCGCATTCTAAAGGTCATACACTCCAGTATTACCGGGTGTGGGTTAGCCTGCATTTCGGCGCGTAACTGTTTAACGGTGTTGTATACCTCCAGTATGTTGTTGCCATCTATAGTTACACCACGCATACCGTAGCCTATAGCACGTTCGGCCAGATACTTGCACCGGAACTGCTCGTTAATAGGTGTACTTAAGCCATAACCGTTGTTTTCTATCAGTATAATAACCGGTAAATCCCACACGGCAGCAATGTTGCAGGCCTCGTGAAAATCGCCCTCACTGGTACCGCCATCGCCGGTAAAGGCCACGGTTATTTTTTTCTCGCCCTTTAGCTTGCTGGCCAGTGCAATACCATCGCCCACACAAAGCTGCGGCCCCAGATGGCTTATCATGCCTACTATGTGGTGCTCGTTCGTACCAAAGTGAAAGCTGCGCTCGCGGCCCTGGCTAAAGCCATTTTGCTTACCCTGAAACTGCTCGAACAGTTGTTGTAAATCGCAATTGCGGGTGGTAAACACGCCCAGGTTGCGGTGCAGTGGGCATACGTATTCATCTTCATCCAGCGCGGCCGTTACGCCTACGGCAATAGCCTCTTGCCCAATGCCGCTAAACCATTTGCTTACACGGCCCTGGCGCAACAGTTTAAGCATGCGCTCCTCAATAACACGTGGTTTAAGTATCAGCTTGTACAGCGCTATCAGCTCCTCGTTGGTTAATCCCTTTCTTTCAAAATT
>JBJOOW010000125.1:0-5948 GCA_046051095.1 Bacteroidota bacterium
TTCAATGGTTCGTAACCAAGTTGGCTGCTGTAGGCCGCACCGCGGTATACCACGTTGGGGTTCTTCTCTATTAAATAAACTTTAGCAGGTACATTAAGCTTGCGGAGCAATTGTATAGCGGTTATGGTTCCGCTGGCGCCGCCGCCTATAATGGCTATGTGGGTACACTCGCCGGGCATATTACAATGGTAAAAATTTAATAAGGTTACGCAAGCTAAGCAGTATTATAAGTACGCCTACAGCTATCATCAGTTTTTTAGGGCTTATTTTGCCTACTACCAATGCGCCAAAAGGCGCCGCAATAATACCACCAATTATTAAACCGGCAATAACCGATACATTTTGTATACCCATAAACAAGGTAAACACACCGGCGCTGGCAAACGTTACAAAAAACTCGGTAGCATTAACGGTACCAATGGTGTATTGCGGGCTGCGGCCCTTACCTAAAAGTGTAGAAGTAACCACCGGTCCCCAGCCACCGCCGCCAATGCTATCTAAAAAACCACCTGCTAACGCCAGCAGGCCAACACGTTTAAACTTTTCGCGCGGTACTACTTTGCGTAACGCTTTACGCAGTATAGCAATACCCATTATTAACAGGTAAACCGATACTACAGGCTTAACATAATCGCCATTAACAGCAGTAAGTAAATAGGCACCAACCACAGCACCCAGTACACCAGGTATTACCATGGCGCGGAACAGCTTTTTGTTTACGTTTTTAAACCTGAAATGAGAAATACCCGAAACAGCAGTGGTAAACACCTCGCTAACATGTACGGCTGCACTGGCCGCCGCCGGCGATACGCCTACGCTCATTAAAAAAGTACTGGCACTTACCCCGTAGGCCATGCCCAAAGCACCATCAATTAACTGCGCACATACACCCACCAGCATGTAGGTAAAAAACTCGGGTGTAGAGAACTTAGTGAAGATATGCTCGATAGAATAGCTGGATGCGAAGTACACTACCAGGTACGCCAACAAAAACAGCGGCAGCACAAATGCAATGCGCAACTTACCTAATACATCAATAAACCGGCTGAACATAATCGTCATAAAAACACGTTTCGTGGCAAAAATATATTTTCTCTATAAACTTAGTAGAGTAAACGCCAAAAAAATGCCAACATTGTGCGCTACCTGTTAATTAGCTACATTTAATATTGCAGTAACAATACTGATGCCTGTTTGCTATTTTGCACCGTAGTTTACCCATATTTGCCGTTAACAGATGATTACCAAAAAATCGAAATACGCTATTAAGGCGCTTATATACCTGGCTAAAAAACCTGCGCACGAACCTGTGCTGATTGAGGAAATTTCTACCGAGGAGAATATTCCCAAAAAATTTCTGGAGGCTATTTTGCTGGAGCTACGTAAGGCCGGTTACCTGGGTAGTAAAAAAGGCAAGGGCGGTGGCTATTACCTGCTTAAACCTGCCGACCAGATAAACATGGCCGAAGTAATGCGCCTGTTCGACGGGGCTATTGCCCTGGTACCCTGCGTAGCCCACAAATATTACGAAGCCTGCGAGGAATGTGTAGATGAGATAACCTGCCCCATCCGCGAGGTTTTCCGTGTAATACGCGAGCAAACCGTGGCTACCCTTAAAGACAATAACTTTGCTGTGCTGGTAGATAAGGAAAAGAAACTGAAACGTTACCGTAAGTAACCTGCACTGTAAGAACATATCCCCTATTGAATGCGTTTATAAGCTGTACTTTAGCTTAAAAATCGTAATTAATTCATTTTCAATGCCCGTAAGTGGTATTGTTGATACTAAATTTAATTAGATAGAATCTAAATAGTTATACAAAAAGGTTACATTTGCGCACACAATTTTATGGCAGAAAACGATAAAATAATTGAAGAAGTTGTAGCCAGCGATTATAAGTATGGCTTTACCACCAACATTGAGCAGGAATTTGCTGCCAAGGGTTTGAGTGAAGAGACAGTGCGTTTTATCTCGGCTAAAAAGCAGGAACCCGAATGGATGCTGGAGTGGAGGCTTAAAGCTTTCAGTGCCTGGCAAAAAATGAAACAACCCGAGTGGCAAAACGTGCATTTTCCGGCAATAGATTTTCAGGATATAATTTACTACGCCGCCCAAAAGAAAAAGAAGGAAGTAAAATCGCTGGACGATGTAGATCCTGAGATTCGCGCTACTTACGATAAACTGGGCATTCCCATTCAGGAGCAAAAGCTGCTGGCTGGTGTAGCAGTAGATTATGTAATGGATAGCGAGAGTGTAATTACCACCTTCCGCGAATCGTTGAAAGAGAAAGGCATTATCTTCTGCTCTATAACCGAAGCAGTAAAAGAACACCCCGAACTGGTAAAACAATACCTGGGCAGTGTGGTGCCGCAACGCGATAACTACTATGCCGCGCTTAACAGCGCCGTTTTCAGCGATGGTAGCTTTGTATACATCCCCAAAGGCGTACGTTGCCCTATGGAACTGTCTACGTACTTCCGTATCAACGCAGAAAACACCGGCCAGTTTGAGCGTACACTTATCATAGCCGATGAAGGCAGCTACGTTAGCTACCTGGAAGGCTGCACCGCACCTATGCGCGATGAAAACCAGCTGCACGCCGCCGTGGTTGAACTTGTTACACTTGATAACGCAGAGATAAAATACAGCACCGTACAAAACTGGTACCCCGGCGATAAAGACGGCAAAGGCGGTATTTACAACTTTGTAACCAAGCGCGGTATGTGCAAGGGCGTTAACAGCAAAATAAGCTGGACCCAGGTTGAAACCGGTAGCGCTATTACCTGGAAATACCCAAGCTGTATACTGAAAGGCGATAACTCGATAGGTGAGTTTTACTCGGTAGCTGTAACCAACAACTATCAGCAGGCCGATACCGGTACCAAAATGATACATATTGGTAAAAACACCCGTAGCCGTATTGTAAGCAAAGGCATTAGCGCCGGCAAAAGCCAGAACAGCTACCGCGGTCAGGTACAGGTACACAAAACTGCCGACCACGCCTACAACTTTAGCCAGTGCGATAGCTTATTAATTGGTGATAAATGCGGGGCGCACACGTTCCCGTATCTGGAAATAAAGAACAACACCGGTAAGGTAGAGCACGAAGCCACTACTTCTAAAATTGGTGAAGACTTGTTGTTTTACTGCAACCAGCGTGGTTTAACCAGCGAGGAAGCTGTTAGCATGATAATAAACGGCTACTGTAAAGAAGTATTTAAGCAACTGCCAATGGAGTTTGCTGTAGAGGCGCAGAAGCTATTGAGTATTTCACTGGAAGGTAGTGTAGGCTGATTTATGATTGAATTTATCATTGAATTGATTGCTGATTTATTCGGCCCTAAAGAGCCAAATACAATGCCCCTGGACTATGAAGTAATGGAAAAAGTGGTTGGTAAGGATAAACAAGATAAAACGGAGAACTCCGATGCCGATGATTCTGAAAATATGGAGGATATATCAAACGGGTAAAACACTTTACACAAAAGTTTTAAAACCGATTTACGAAGAGTTAAGAAAAGATGCATACGCATCTGACGATAAAAAAGAGGTAAAAAGAAAAACAAAGAAGAATGTTAAGCATCAGAAACCTAAACGTAGCAATAGGCGAAAAACAAATACTGAAGGACTTTAACCTGGAGATTAAACCGGGCGAGATACATGCTATAATGGGCCCTAACGGTACCGGCAAAAGTACGCTGGCATCTACCCTGGCAGGTAAAGAAGATTACGAAGTGCAATCGGGCGAAGTAATTTTTAAAGGCAAGCAGTTATTAGAAATGAGTGCCGATGAGCGCGCCCGTGAGGGGGTGTTTCTGGCGTTTCAGTACCCGGTAGAGATACCCGGTGTAAGCACCACCAACTTTATGAAAGCTGCGGTTAACGCCAAGCGCAAGCACGAAGGTTTGGAGCCTATGGATGCCAAAGACTTTTTAAAACTAATGCGCGATAAACTGGCATTGGTTGAAATGAATAAAGAGTTTACCAGCCGCTCGGTTAACGAGGGCTTTAGCGGTGGCGAAAAGAAACGTAACGAAATATTTCAGATGGCGATGTTAGAACCATCGCTTTGCCTGCTGGATGAAACAGACAGCGGCCTTGATATTGACGCCCTGCGTATAGTTGCCAATGGCGTAAACAAACTGCGCGATGCACAACGCAGCTTTTTGGTTATAACCCACTACCAGCGTTTGCTTAACTATATAGTGCCCGACTATGTACACGTAATGTACGGTGGCCGCATTGTAAAAAGCGGCGGTAAAGAGCTGGCACTAATGCTGGAAGAAAAAGGTTACGACTGGATTAAAGAAGAAGTTGGCGAAATGGCCTAAGCATGTATCATTAATTAATAGAAAGATTGAATAAGCCTGTATGGGTTTTACCGAAAATATAGAAAAGCAGTTCGATACGCTGGATGTAAAGGATAACGTTACACCGGCCCTGCGGAAGAATGCACTAAATGCCTTTAGCAAACTGGGTATTCCAACTATCCGCCACGAGGAGTGGAAATACACCAACATTAAAAGCAAACTACAGGAGCAACTGGTGCTTACACCGGTAGATAGCGAGGTTAATGCAGCAGTGAAAAACTACATAGCCAGCCTGCCGCCGTATGCGTTCCGCCTTACATTCCTTAACGGTGTTTTTCATCAGGAGTTAAGTATTGTACCTACCGATATAAAAGGCGTAACTGTTTGCAACCTTAAAGAGGCTATCAGCCACCACCCGGCGTTGGTAGAAAAACACCTGGGCAAACTGGTAAACTATAACGAGGAACACTTTGCAGCGCTTAATACCGCGTTTGTAAACGATGGCGCTTTTATACACATACAGCGCAACGTGCAGGTTACCGAGCCTATTTATATCCACTATTTCTTTACCGCATCGGATGTAAGCGCGTTTACACAAACCCGCTGCCTTACCATATTAGAGCAGGGCGCATCGCTGCACCTGGCCGAAGATTTCCGCAACGCCAGCAACATTGGCGTGCAATACAACCACGTTACCGAAGTATTTTTAGATAAGAATGCTACTATGGATATTGTAAAACTTCAGTTAGAAGTAAGCAATGCCATTGGCGTGCACACTATGGAGGCACAGGTAGAGCGCGATGCACGTTTTAGCGCTGCAACGGTTACGTTCTCCTCTCCCACTACCGGTACCGGCAATGCGCTTATACGCAACAACGCTACCGCCCGCCTGATAGGCGAAGGCGCACATGCCGACCTGAACGGTTTGTACTTTGGTAAAGAGAATGCCCTGATAGATAACCACATTCTGGTTGACCATGTATCGCCTAACTGTACCAGCAACCAGCTGTACAAGGGTGTATTGAACGGTGAATCTACCGGTGTGTTTAACGGTAAAATATTTGTAAAGCCCGATGCGCAGAAAACCAATGCGTTCCAGTCGAGCAAGGCGCTGTTACTAAGCAACGATGCCAGCATTAACAGCAAACCGCAATTAGAAATTTTTGCCGATGATGTAAAATGCAGCCACGGTGCCGCCATTGGCCAGTTAGATGAAAACGCACTCTTCTACCTGCGCGCCCGCGGTATTAATAAAGAAGAAGCGACTCAGATACTTACCTACGCCTTTGCGCACGAGGTAATAGACCATGTACACAGCAAACCTATCCGCCAGTTTTTGTGCGATAAACTTAAAGATGAGCTGAAAGTGAATTTTTAGACGACGTTATACTATACCATGTCCCTCAACATCTCCGAAATACGTTCGCAGTTCCCCATACTAAACCAGCAGGTGAACGGCAAACCATTGATATATTTTGATAACGCAGCTACATCGCAAAAGCCCCTGGCTGTTATCAATGCCATTGATAATTACTACCGCCAGTACAACAGCAACATACACCGTGGTGCGCACCACCTTGCGCAACTGGCTACCGAGGCTTACGAAAAAGCCCGTGTAGATGTAGCTAAACACATTA
>JBJOOW010000126.1:0-4055 GCA_046051095.1 Bacteroidota bacterium
TATGGCATTTTTAAGGGTAACAGCTACCTGCTCTTGCCCCACCATTTCACCGAACTTTGCCGGACGGTATTTTCTTGCACTAACTATATATTCTGCCATAACGGGGGTAAATGTATAAAAACAGTTTAATTGCCGTTTGTGGCCTCATCCACAATTGTGTGAAACTTATGTTAAAGGTGAAGGCGTAGAACTATGAGCCGAGAACATAGAACCGAGATTTTTTTTAAAACTGTCCTGCTTTTTCTATGCTCCTGGTTCTTAGTTCCAGGTTCTGGCATCTTTTCTATTTTAGCATAACTATATGGCATACTCCAGCACCGAAGAGAACTACATAAAGGCAATATTTCACCTGTCGGAAGATGGGGATGAGAATATTTCGACCAACGAGATAGCCCGTCAGGTAAACGCCAAGGCGGCTTCGGTAACCGATATGCTTAAAAAGCTGAAGCAGAAAAAAATTATTACGTACGAAAAGTACCAGGGTGTAAGGCTTACCAAAGAAGGGGAGAAGATTGCTAAAAGCGTAGTGCGCAAGCACCGGCTATGGGAGGTGTTTTTGGTAGATAAGCTGGGCTATAGCTGGGACCGCATACATGATATTGCCGAACAACTGGAGCATATACAAAGCGAAGAGCTGATAGATAAGCTGGATAAGTTTTTGGGTTATCCGCAGGTAGATCCGCATGGCGACCCGATACCTGATGCATCGGGCAATATTAAAACCGTAAAGCAGACCCTGCTTAGCAAACTTAAAGTGGGCGATAAGGGTAAAGTAGTAGGTGTAAAGGATAGTTCATCTAAACTGCTGCAACACCTGGATGCGCTAAGTATACACCTGGGTACTTCTATCGAAATTACCGAGGTAATAGAGTTTGATAACTCGTTTATAGTAAAGCTGGGTAAAAACAAAACCGCTACTCTATCCAAACTTGCTGCGCAAAATATAATGGTGGGGTAGTTATGGCTTAATAGCCTCTGCCAGTTTCTGTGCCCAATACGTATACATTTTACCCGAGGGGTGCAGGCCATCGGTAGCAATTAAAGTAGCATCGGTTTTGGCGTGGCGGCTATGTGGAGTAATATCTATGTAGGTTATGCCTTCGCTATGTGCTACCTGTTTATTTACAGTGTTATACTGGTCTATCTCTTTGCCTATTTGTTCTTCGCCGCGTTTATCGGCATTGCCAAAAGGGGTAACGCCCCAATCGGGTATAGAGATAATGAATACATGCTTTTTATTGCCGCCGGCGTAGTTAATGGCAGTATGCAACAATGCTGTAAACTCCTGTCGGTAGTTATCTAAATCGCGGCTGCGGTACTGGTTGTTTACGCCAATCAGCAGCGTTACATAATCGTAAGTGCCGGTCAGGTTTTGTTGTTTTATAGCGGCAGAAAGTTCGTCGGTAGTCCAGCCGGTTTTGGCAACAATGGTGGGCGTGCTAAAGGATATATGGCGCTGTTTAAGTAGTTCGACAGCCTGCATAGGGAAACGGTCTTTTTCTTCAACTGCTTCGCCAATGGTGTAGCTATCGCCCAGGCATAGCATGGTATATGGTTTACCGGTGGTCATGGTGGTAGGTTGGTTAAGTGCCAGCAATAATAACAAGCAGGTTAATGCTTTCATACCCCAAAGCAACAGCAAAAAAATCTAAAATTCTTTTCATGTACCCAAAAAATATTTTTAGGTATACCTAAAAATAATGAATATTTGCAGTATGGCGCAACACAAATCGCTGGAAGAGGTACATGGCTCGGTAGATACTACCCGGCAACAAAACGGCTGGAAAAGGTTTTTTCTGTTTGCAGGTCCTGCATTTTTGGTAGCAGTAGGGTACATGGACCCCGGCAACTGGGCTACCGATATTGCCGGTGGAAGTAAATATGGCTACTCGTTGCTGTGGGTATTGTTGATGAGTAACCTTATTGCCCTGTTACTGCAAACACTTAGCGCGCGCCTGGGTATAGTACGTGGCCGCGACCTGGCACAGGCCAGCCGCGAAACCTACCCCACTGCGGTAAATTACTCGCTATGGTTACTGGCCGAAATTGCAATTGCGGCCTGCGACCTTGCCGAGGTGCTGGGGATGGCTATTGGCTTAAACCTGTTGTTTAACCTGCCGGTGTTGTGGGGGGTATCGCTGGCTATACTTGATACGTTTTTAATACTGTACCTGCAAAAGAAAGGTATGCGCTATATGGAGGCGTTTATTCTTTCCTTGGTGGCAATTATAGGCTTATCGTTTTTTATAGAGCTGGCTTTTTCCCGGCCCGATATAGGCGAGCTGGCTACTGGTTTTATACCCGGGCTAAAAGATAATGGAGCGCTTTATATTGCCATAGGTATAATAGGCGCAACGGTAATGCCGCATAATTTGTACCTGCATTCATCGCTGGTGCAAACAAGGCGCAACAATAAAGATGAAGAGGGCATCCGCTCGGCGTTGAAGTTCAATTTTATCGATTCGTTTGTGGCACTTAACATGGCGTTTTTTGTAAATGCCGCTATATTGATATTGGCCGCTACCGTGTTTTTCAAAAATGGCTATCACGATATTGTAGAAATACAGGATGCACATAGCATGTTGCAGCCATTGCTTGGCGAAAAGCTGGCACCCATATTATTTGCTGTGGCCTTGATAGCTGCCGGGCAAAGCAGTACTATAACCGGTACACTGGCCGGGCAGATAGTAATGGAAGGCTACCTGGATTTGCGGATAGCACCGTGGCTGCGCCGCTTAATTACGCGCCTGGTTGCAGTGGTGCCTGCGTTTTTAGTTATATGGTTATTGGGCGAGGATAAAATAGGCGATATGCTTATACTATCGCAGGTGGTGTTAAGTATACAGCTTGGTTTTGCCATTATACCACTAATACACTTTGTAAGCGATAAGGAAAAAATGGGCCGGTTTGTAATTGGTACTTGGGTAAAGGTTTTGGCATGGGTATCGGCGGCTATTATAGTGGGATTGAATATTAAACTGGTGATAGAAACACTGAGCGGCTGGCACAAGGAACTGGCAGGTTATGAGTGGGTGTTCAACTTTATAATACTGCCTGTTGTTGCCGGTGCATTTTTGTTGCTGCTGTATGTAATATACTGTGCGGCGGTGGGTAGTAAGTTTAAGCGCCATGCTGCTGCGCCACACGGCAAAGCCGGCGATATACCGTTGATAGAGCAAAAGGTTTATAGGCGTATTGCTATTTGTGTCGATTTTTCGGATAGCGATATAAAGGCAATTATTGAAGGCGTATCGAATGGAAATAAAGATACAGGGTATTACCTGTTGCATGTGGTAGAAACAGCCGGTGCGCGCAGGCTGGGCGATGATATACAGGATTTTGAAACTACCGAAGATGCCCTGCAACTAAAACGCTATGTAGAACAGTTGCAGCAACAGGGGTATGTGGTAAGTGGTCAGCTTGGTTTTGGCGACCCTAAAAAAGAAATACCACGCATAGTTAATGCCCTTAATGCCGAGCTATTAGTAATAGGCACACACGGCCACAGCGGCATTAAGGATATTATTTACGGCGAAACCATTTCGGCGGTACGCCACAATGTAACGTGCCCTGTGTTGGCGGTGTAGTGGCCTCACCCTAAATCCCTCTCCAACTGGAGAGGGACTTAAACAGCCGGTGCTGTCTTTGTTTGCAAAGGTTTACATTTGCAGCCCATGTTGGCTAAGTTTGTAACAGGCGATAAAAAAACGTTTGAGCGCACAGTGCGTGCCGAAGACACTGCGGTGTTTGAAGCCGGAGCCGTGCACCCTGTGTATGCCACCTTTGCACTAACCCGCGATGCGGAGTGGAGCAGCCGGTTGTTTGTGCTGGAGATGAAAGAGGCGCATGAAGAAGGCATTGGCACGTTTGTAAATGTTAAGCATGTTTCGCCGGCGCTGGTGGGAGAGGTGGTGTTGTTTGAAGCTGTGATTGATGAACTGAAAGGCAATGAAGTAAACTGCACATTTACGGCTACTACCGGTGGCAGGCTGATAGCAGAGGGCCGCACCGGACAGAAAATTATAGCTAAACAGAAACTTGAATCTATATTTGAA
>JBJOOW010000127.1:0-2912 GCA_046051095.1 Bacteroidota bacterium
TTATTAGTTTTATTCCGGGTGTATTAATTTGATAAAACACACTACCGGTTATGCAAAAAAATGCAGGCTTAATAACACCCGTATTAAAAACACGATTCAGTTAAGACTGTATGTTGTAAAATAGTGTAACCGGTTGCACTACAGTTTAACCTCTTTCCACTTACCCTTCCGGAAATAATAAAATGCAATAAAGGCTATCAGCGTTTCGGCTACGGGTATAGCAGCCAGTGCGCCGTTTAGTTGCATGTTAAAGCCTTTAGCCAGCAGGTAAGCCAATGGTATTTGCACCAGCCAGAAACAAACAACATTAATTACGGTAGGTGTGCGCGTATCGCCGGCACCGTTAAGCGCTTGTGTCATTACCATGGCTACACCGTAAAAAATATACCCGCTGCCTATTATTTGCAGGGCACGTATACCGTAGGCCACTACTACTTCATCGGTACTAAAAAAACGGATAATAGGCCCGGCACCAAATAAAAACAACAACATAACACCCGCCATAAAAATGGCGTTGTACTTAGCGGCCAGGTATACGCTTTGCTCGGCACGGTCTATTTTACCTGCGCCCAGGTTTTGCCCTATAAGCGTAGCGGCTGCATTGCTAAGCCCCCATGCCGGTAGTATAAAAAACACAAAATTGCGGAACGCAATCTGGCAACCGGCCGAGGCTGCCGTGCCACCGGTTTCGGCCACCAGGCGGGTTATTATTATCCAGCTGCCGCTGGCAATTATAAACTGCAACGTAGCGGGCCAGGCTATGTTTATAATAGTTTTTATAAGCGGCGTATCTATAACAAAGTGCCTGCGGTAAAAACGCAGTATACCACTGCCTTTAAATAAATGGTAACACTGGTATGCTACACCGGTGCTGCGGCCTACGGTAGTAGCCATGGCTGCGCCTTTCAACCCAAAAAAATGTATAAACACCGGGCACAGTACAATATTGATAGCACTGGCTATCCACAGACTTTTCATAGCCATGGCGGCATCGCCCGCACCACGAAAAATACCGTTAATAAGAAAGATGAGCATAACCGTAATACTGCCGCCAAACATTACACGGGTAAAACCGGCCCCATCGCGCACTACCTCTTCGCTGCCACCCATTAAGCGCAGTATATCCTGCGCAAACAACACACCGGTTAAGCTTATAACTACCGTGGCAAAAAACGAAACCACCAGTGCCTGTGCACCGGCATGGGCAGCAGCCTCTGGTTCTTTTTCGCCAATGCGGCGCGCTACTATAGCTGTAGCGGCAGTGCTTAAACCAATAGCCACCGAGTACACCAATGTAATAACCGATTCGGTAAGGCCTACCGTTGCAATGGCATTTTGCCCCAGCTTACCTACAAAAAACATATCTACCAGTGCAAACACACTCTCCAGCCCCATCTCCAGCATCATAGGTATGGCTAATAAAAATACAGCACGCGGTATGCTGCCGGTGGTATAATCCTGCTGCTCGCCGTTTAGCGATTGCTTAACAAAATTATATATACGTTGAAGGGTGCCGGGGGTGGCTGTTTGTTTCATGCTGCTGCAATATTCAAAATTTACACTATAAGCTACAATTACGGGTAGTGTATCATTTCAATTTTATGTCGCCCTGAGCGTAGTCGAAGGGCCCTGAAGGCACAAGGCTTCGACTCCGCTCAGCCTGACATGTTGAGCAAAGGGCCATTCAAAATGATACAGTACCCAATAACGCTACAGCACAGCAAAGGGTTGCCCGTACGCAATGTTTATAGGTTTAATACATTAGTTTAGAAATTTGTTAAATTTAAACCGACAACACACAGGCTCAACCCTTGAAAGTAACTGCCACAGATACGCTGCAGCTAAATGCTGCCGAACACGCCCGTATATCGGTGCTGCGGGTATTGCTGTATTTTGATGTGTTTAGCTACGCCCTTACCTTAAACGAAATTTATAACTACTGCGCGCATACCTCGCTAACCGAAACAGCCGAGGCTATTGAAAAACTACAGCAGCAAAAAATAATAACCGAAACCAACGGCATGTATTACCTGGCTAACCGCGTAGGTTACATACGCCACCGCGAGGAACTGAACCAGCGCGCTGTTGAGTTTTACAGCAAAGCCAACCGGTACAGCAGGCTTATATCGCGTTTCCCTTTTGTAAGGGGGGTACTTATTACCGGTTCGCTATCTAAAGGCTGTATAGAAAAAAACGGCGATATAGATTACCTGGTTATTACCCAACCCGGCAGGCTTTGGATTTGTCGCGCCCTGCTTACGTTTTATAAAAAAACGGTGCTATTTAACTCGCGCAAATACTTTTGTGTAAACTATTATCTGGATGAAGAATCGTTGCAGGTACCCGACCACAATGTGTTTACCGCTACCGAGGTAAGCTCGGCCAAGCCGGCGTATAACACGCAGGTGTGCGATAACTTTTTTGCCGCCAACAACTGGATAGCCGACATTTACCCCAACTATAAACAACACAATCCGCTAACGGTACACAACCACCCCGATGGCAGTTTTAAAAAACTGACAGAAAAAATATTTTCGGGGCTGATGGGTGATGTAACCGATAGCTGGCTGATGCGCCTGTTTGTATGGCGCTGGAAACATAAGTTCCGCAACCAGGATAATGTGCGCTTTGAGGTTAACTTCCGCTCGCGCCGCAATGTATCTAAACATCACCCGCAGGGTTTTCAGTTTAAGGTGCTTAACGCCTACAACCAAAACCTCAAAAATTTTGAAGAGCAATACAACATTAAACTTACATGAGTAAGCGGGTACTGTTTACGCATTCGTACTTTATGCGTTTCGACCCCAAGCAATGGGCACAGAAACAACCTTACCCGCCACTGGCAACTATACTGGCGGCTGCGGTGCTGCGCGCCAAAGGGCACACGGTAAGTTTGTTCGATACGATGTTTG
>JBJOOW010000128.1:0-6903 GCA_046051095.1 Bacteroidota bacterium
CATCGGCGCTATATGCCTTGGCATTTGAAAAATATGGCATCCCTTATCAGTTACGCTCTACAACCGACCATGTATATGTAATTGCCAACCCCGGGCCCACTCAAATGATTATAGAAACCACCGACCCGGTTGGTGGTGCTTATACATACTCCGAAGCATACAAAAAAACATACGTTGATATGCTTAAACGACAGAAGATGATTTCGAAAACAGAGTATGATGATAGCTCTATCGAAACGCTCTTCCAAAAATACTACTACAAAGCAGATACTATAAATATGCGCCAGCTTATCAGCTATCATTATTCTAACGATGGTGTTTGGCTTATGAGGGATGAAAGATATAGTGCGTCAACCAACCAGCTTTTAAAAGCATATTACTTAAATAACAACAGCCAGATAACGCATTTATTGAGTGTAGCAATGGCAAGCGCTATTAACCGGAAATTTGAAATTACTGACACAGCAGATATAAACAGATATTTTCTGTTTCTGAAAATAAAAGGCGAAACAGATTACGATGGTTTGTATAACGACTATGTGCAGGCATCTGATGATTTACTGATGAGAAAAGATGATTTACCAACCTTTGAGAATATTACAAACTGCATACTTGGCCATTTGTCAGACTCTATTACCATATCAAAATTTCAGGAGCATTACTACCTCTCTAAAGCAGTTGTATTTGCAACCAAACAAAAATTTCTGCCTGCTTTCGAAAATATTTACCGGGCGCATTGCATGAACCCCAAAAACGTAAGGGTTAACCTGTTGTACGATCAGCTAAACAAGTATTTGTATGGTTTTTTGTTGCAAGAAGTTGAAGATGGCGCTGACCTGGACAGTATAATTAATGCCATAACTAAAGCCGGAATTGGGTGCGAAAAAGAAAAAGCCGATTTATGGTTATTTAATAGTGTTATGCTACAAGCAGAAATGGCGTTTAATGACAATAAAATAACAGAGGGGAATAGCTTACTTGCCAAAGGCGAAAAGATGGTTGCGGAAAAGAAGTTGACCGGGATGGATCATATATTTATAGAAAGAGCATACAGTAGTGCGCAAAAACATTTTTATGTAAAATATGAAATTGCAAAAGCAAAAGAATACTTAGTTCGTGGGCTAAAGCTTGACCCCGAAAACGAAAAACTTAAAGAAGACCTTAAAACGCTGAATAACGTTGGCTCATACACCAGGCCAACATACAACACCGGCACAAATCCGCCACCACCTCCTCCCGTGTATTACAACAATGGCTCTGCGCCGCGATATAACAACACACCACCAACCAAACCCCGTACTGTTATAGTTAAAACACCTAAGTAATGAACCACTATTTAAAGCTTATCCTTTTCAGCATTGTAGTACTTGCAGCCTGCAACTCCATGCCCAATGAAATACGCATGAACCAACTGGCTGCTGTGCGTTACTATAAAGAAGAAACAAAAGGCGATGTAATTAAGAAAACCCATTTCTACTACAAGCCCAATATTTACATGTTTGGCAACAAGCCGTATACCGGCATTGTAAAAGACTATACCGAAAAGAACGAACTAAAAGCCGAAGGGGCAATGAAAGATGGCTTTCCGGATGGGCTTTGGAAATACTTTAACGCTAACGGCTCGGTAAAGTCTGAAGGATATTATGCCGATGGTGTAAAGGATAGCCTTTGGCACGATTACTACACCGATGGCAGCCCTAAACTGCTAATGAAATTTAGCTTACAAAACGATTCGCTGCAGCGCGACACTATTGGCGCGTGGCTATACGGCGGCCAGCGAATACTTGAAGCAAACGGCGATACCGTTAAGCATTATTATAAAGATGGCCGCCTGCATACCAGGCTTGTTAAAGGCGCTAACTTTCTGGAAGAAGACTATTACACAGATGGCACACTAATTTACCGTAAAGACAACCGCCGTAAAGAATCGTACTACACCAATGGTAAGCTGCGTAGCCGCACCTACTACCTGCAGGATAAAAACCAACTGGTAGATATTATGGCTGAAAAAAACGGCTGGACACAGGAAGAAAAAGATGCGCTTACAAAAGCCGATAGCGTACAGTTCGACTACTCCAGCCTGTGGGACCCTGTTATGAAGATTTATGTAAAAGAATAAGTACTACCTTTAAGGCATGTATACTAATTACATTCTTTCTGTTGCGCTGGGTATATCGTTAAGTGCGTGTTGTGGTTTCAGGGTTTTTACGCCTATGTTATTAGCCGGCATTGCCGCTAAACTTGGCTGGTTAGAAATATCAACCGGTTTTGAATGGATGGCTACCTACCCTGCTATCATAGCCTTTGCTGTAGCTGCCACCTTCGAAATACTTGCTTACTACATACCGGTAGTCGATAATTTTCTGGATACTATAGCAACGCCCAGCGCCGTAATAGCAGGCACAGTTATATCAGCATCCGTGTTTGTACATTTCGACCCTATGCTTAAATGGTTGCTGGCAATAATAGCCGGTGGGGCTACAGCAGGGCTTATACAAGCCGGCACCGGGTTGCTGCGTTTGGGCTCAACAAAATTTACTGCGGGCACCGGCAACCATATACTGGCAACAGCCGAAAATTTCTTCTCGTTTGCCGGCACTATTTTTTCGTTTGTAGTACCGGTGCTAATGGCTGTGTTGTTTACCGGCGCAATAGGCGCTATACTTTATTACTTTGTTGCTAAAAAGAAAAGGGCAACAAGCTAAGCCTGCTGCCCCTAAACTCAATAATCCATATTTTACTACCAGCTTAAATCGTCGCCCGAAAATTTAGTCATAAATTTATCCAGGTCGGTATCACCCGTAGATTTTTTGCGGGCTGGTTTTGTATCTGGTTTTTTCTCCAGGTAATCTACCATTTTGTTTTCGCGTTTGCGGGCCGGGCGGTTGTCTTCGCCTTCGGTTTTTACAAACTCCTTCTTAAACTCCTTTTTAAATTCTGCTTTAGGCGCAAACTCTTTCCTTTCGGTAAACTCTTTACGCTCTCTGCGTTCGCCACCTTCTTTACGGTCGCTATGGTATGGTTTACGGTCGCCAAACGATTTTTTCTCACCACGAAATTCTTTCTTCTCGCCGCGGAACTCTTTTTTGAAACCTCCACCACCATTACCACCTTCAAAGCGTTTGCCACCACCGCCGCCGTTGCCGTCTTTATCTTTAGCACGGGTAACCAGTGGTTTACCGCCGCGTTTGTTTTTACCAAACACAACTAACACCTGTTCGGCCTGCTCGGCTGGTAATGTAATAAACGAGAAGTTATCGTACACACGTACATCGTGTATTACTTGTGGGTCTATACCAGCTTCGCTCGAAACAAAGTCTATCACCTTGGCAGCATTCATGTTGCTGGTGTGGCCTTTGGCTACAAACAGGCGGGCCTGGTCGTTACCGGTTGCATTACCACCATTGCTTGGCGCTGCTGTTTTACCTACCTCGCGGTAATTAGACTCTTTTAAAGTATCGCGGTACATTTGGTTAAGTAAAGCAGAAACCAGTTGTGCGGGTTCGCGGTCGTCTTCCTGCAACAGCTCTTGCGCAAGTGCAAGGTAGTCGCTGGCGCTTTTGTGCTCCAGCAATTGTACCAGGTCGGTCTTCAGTTTCATCTTCTTAGTCTCAATCACTACATCTACACCCGGCACTTCTTCACGGCGTATCTGTGCACGTGCAATTTTTTGTATAAACATCAAATCGCGGCGTTGCGATGAAGATACAATAGATATAGCAGTACCATGCTTACCTGCACGACCGGTACGGCCAATACGGTGTACATATGCCTCAGGGTCTTGCGGCAGGTTGTAGTTTACTACGTGTGTAAGGTCGTTCACATCTATACCGCGTGCAGCTACATCGGTAGCTACCAGTATAGTAACCTTACGCATCTTAAATTTCTTAAGTGTAAGCTCGCGCTGGTTTTGGGTTACATCACCGTGTATCGCTTCAGCATCAAAACCGCGGTCAATCAGCTTATCGGCTACCTGGTCGGTTTCTACTTTGGTACGGCAAAATACAATACCATAAAACTCTGGCTCTGTATCTATAATACGGCACAGTGCTTCAAAGCGGTCGTGCTCACGTACTTCAAAGTATATCTGGTCTACCAGGTCGGTAGTTACCTGTTTCTTTTCCACCTCTATCAGGTCGTACTCGCCCATAAAGGTTTTGGCAATTTTTAAAATTGCCGGTGGCATAGTAGCACTAAAAAGTAACATACGTTTTTGCTGAGGTACGGTCTTTAATATCTCGCGTACCTCTTCTTCAAAACCCATGTTCAACATTTCATCTGCTTCATCAAGTACCACGTGGGTAACGTTATCCAGTTTAAGTGTTTTACGCTCAATGTGGTCGCGTATACGGCCGGGTGTACCTACAACAATCTGCGCACCTTTCTCAAGCGCACGGGCTTGTGTACCAAAGCTGGCTCCACCATATACGGCCTGTACCCATAGGCGTTTATCGCCTTTAAAGCTGGTTATTTCTTCAGCTACCTGTATAGCAAGCTCGCGGGTAGGGCACATAATAAGTGCCTGCACTTTTTTCGATGAGTCGTCCAGTTTTTCTATCAGCGGTAAGCCGAATGCACCTGTTTTACCGGTACCGGTTTGTGCCTGGCCCACAACATCTCTTTCGTCTTTAATTAATAGCGGGATGGTTTTCTCCTGAATGGTAGAAGGTGTTTCCCAACCTTTTTTCTGCAAAGCAGAAAGCGTTGCTTCGCTCAAACCGAGCGCGCGAAATTTTTCCATGTTGTTTGTTTTGCTACCAAACACACGTAGTTATTCCATGCGCATTGGTAAACGATTTAAAAATTAATTGTTCGGCGTATCACCGAATTATGGGAGAGAAAACTGAAGAAGATTGTAGCCTACCAGCATCTCACACTAAACCCGTGTGATGTTCTGCATTTCATCAAATGCGGCGCAAAGGTAACATAATATTTCGCAAATTATAATGTGTACCCCTGACGCACAAGGCATAATATGTAAAAAAGCCTAATTATCAGAGAATTCGCTGTTTGCTTTATCCTCTTTTCCCTTGTCTTTTTTCTTCTGTACAAACAAAGGTATGCCAGCTTGTTTAATAGCATCGTAGCTGGCAGCTACTACACGTACACGGTTAAAACCGGTGCGTTTAAATATAGAGCCTGCGGTAACTGCCTCAGTAACAGTGTTACCATATACGTAGTAGCTTTCTTTATTATCCAGTTCTATCAGTATCTGTTCAAGGTCGTTAAGCTCTATGTTCTCGGCATCCTCAGGGTGCTCTTTGGCAAAATCTTCTTTGCTGCGTACATCTACCAGGTAAAACTCGTCGAAGTTGTAATCTATCGCAAACTCGCTTTCATCAATAGGTATAAGCATGTCTACATCATTACCTGCATCTTGCCAGGCAGCAAAACCGCCCTCCAGGTAACCTTCGGCGCTATCAATAGCAGCAGCCTTTAATGCGCGGAACACGTTAGTAGTCTTATCCGGTTCGGTTATTAAAACAATACGCTGGCCGGGTTGTGTTAGCTCATCGTAGTTATCTACAAAGTTCTCATCAAATGGTATCGAAATAGACTCCTCTATAAACCCATCGCAAAACTCTTCCGGGTTTCTGGTATCAATCACGGTAAATCCCTCCTCAATTAGGCCTTTAAAGCGGCCTGCGTCGAATGCCTGCATCGTTAAATTTTGGCGCAAAGTTATTTAAATAATAGGTTAAGGGCATTGGTCTTTTTATATTTTAGCAACTTTAAATCAATATACATGGCCCTGCAATTACAGCTTTGCAAAGACTACACCAGCTTTAACCACAACATTTTACTTATTAGCGAAAAAACCAAAGTTGCCGACCTGGGGCTTACCAAAACCCTTACCACCGAAGCAACCGCTTTTTTTGCAGAGAAAGGCAACACGCTTTTTGTACAACAGTACGAAGGCCGCAGCCTTACCATAGTTAAACTTGATACCAGCCGCGAAGAATACCGCACACTGGAAGCTGCCCGCAAAGCCGGTAACGGTATAAACAAATACCTGAATGGTAAAAAGGCCAAAGAAGCATCGGTGCACAATGCTACCGGTGTGGCGGCTATAACAACAGCCTTTGCCGAAGGTGCCGCACTTAGCAACTACGATTTTTTAAAATACAAAACCAAAGATAAGCGCGAGAAAGCCCTGGCCACCCTGCACTTTGATGCACGCAGCGCCGATAAAGCTACGCTTGACGAGGTAAGCAAAATTGTTACCGCTAACTTTTTTGCCCGCACGCTTATTAACGAACCGCTATCGTACCTTACTGCTACCCAACTTGCCAAAGACATACAAAAGGCAGGTAAAACCTATGGCTTTAGCGTAACCGTTTTCGACAAAAAGAAAATTGAGCAACTTAAAATGGGCGGCCTGCTTTCGGTTAACAAAGGCAGTATAGACCCACCAACCTTTACAGTAATGGAGTACAAAGGGCCTAAGGCAAAAAACAAAAAGCCTGTAGTACTGGTAGGCAAAGGTGTAGTATACGATACAGGCGGCCTTAGCTTAAAGCCAACCCCTAACAGCATGGATATGATGAAGTGCGATATGAGTGGTGCCGCTGCTGTTGCCGGTGTATTTGTAGCCGCGGCGTTGCTTAAATTACCGGTACACATAGTAGGCCTTATACCTGCTACCGATAACCGCCCGGGCATGAACGCATACGTACCCGGCGATGTGGTAACCATGATGAGCGGCATGAACGTAGAGATGCTGAACGCCGATGCCGAAGGACGTATGATACTGGCCGATGCGCTGCATTATGCCAAACGCTATAACCCCGAACTGGTGTTCGACTTTGCAACCCTTACCGGTGCGGCTAAAGCAGCCACCAGCAGTATTGCTGCGCCATTTATGGGTACTGCCAATGCCGAAGTTAAGACCAAACTATTAAC
>JBJOOW010000129.1:0-2840 GCA_046051095.1 Bacteroidota bacterium
ATCCGGTATCGATACGGTATATCATGTTTTCGATACGCCGGTTACACTTACAGGCACACCGGCCAATGGTCAGTTTAACGGGCCGGGAGTACAAAACAATACATTCAATCCTTCGGCAGCAGGCATAGGTGGCCCTTATGCAGTTAGCTATCAGTATACCGATACTACAACCGGTTGCACCGGTACAGCTACTGTACAGGTAACAGTACTGGATAGCAACACAGCTATTGCCAACGTAAGTAATGGTACAGAGTATCTTGTTTTTCCTAACCCCGGCAAGGGCAGCATTTATTTAAAAACAAAAAACACACCGGCAGAAACCTTTGCAATTACTGTGGCCGATATGCAGGGGCGCATAGTGTATAGCCAGGGTAACGTTCTGCTAAGCCCGCAAAGCGCTACCGCATTAAATCTGCAACACCTAAGCAGCGGTGTATATTATCTGCAGTTGGCCAACAAACTGCAACACAGTACTATTAAAATTGTTATAGAGCAATGAGCCGTTTTTGGTTACTACTACTAATTTTTATGTGTAGTAACACACAGGCACAATGGGTAATTTATAATAGCAGTAACTCTCCTTTACCCGATGATAACATACATACCATTACTATAGATAAAACAGGCGTAGTTTGGATAGGTACCGAAAACGGACTGGCCGGGTTTGACGGCGCTAACTGGGTAGTATTAGACAGCAGCAACTCGGGCCTGCCGGTTAATCAAATCCGTAGCCTTACTACCGACACAGCCAATAACCTGTGGGTAGGCACTTTTCAGGCAGGTGTTGCAATATACAATGGCACCGGCTGGCAATACATCAACACCGGCAACGCAACCATTGCCGATAACTACATACGCAGTATAGCGTTCGATACCACCGGTGGGTTGTGGCTGGGTTCATCGGGTGGGCTTAGCTGGCTGAGCGATGAAGGCTGGATTAACTATAACATGTTTAACTCGCCCCTAACATCTAACAACATAACCCATATTTATGTAGCAGAAGATGATACAAAATGGATAGGTACTATTAACGGCGGCATGGTTAAAAAAGATGGCAATAGCTGGGCCGTATACAACACACAAAACAGCGGCATGCTGGACAACACCGTGCTGGATATAGAACACGATGCAGCTGGTAACGTATGGTTTACAACACCAGCCCACGGCCTGGGCAGGTATAACGGCACTAACTGGTTTTACCGGTTGCAATCAAACTCGTACATACCTACCAACTCAACCACCTGTATAGCTATTAACAAAGCTACCGATGTAAAATATATAGGCACTACCGATAAAGGACTGCTGCGTTGGGATAACACCCAGGTTTTCGATTCGTTTACGGTAGTTAACTCGCCCATGCCTAACAACTTTGTTACAGCACTACAACTAACCAGTAATGGCAAATTATGGATAGGCACCGATGGCGGCGGCGTTGCCCTGTTTACCGATACGCTTCTCTCTACTGGTATAACCGAACCGGCAAGCAGCAGCAAACTAAGTGCAACACTTTACCCAAACCCTGTTGAAGAATTATTACAAGTAGCTTACAACCAACCGGTACTTACATGCCAAGTTACAGATATAAACGGCCAACCTGTTCCGGTAAGTAACAAGCAGCAGAACTCCAATATTATTACGATTGATTGCAGTGCATTAAGCAGTGGCATTTATCTGGTTTCAGTAGTAAGCAACGCAGGCCGGGTTGTGCGAAGGTTTATTAAAAGCAATTATTAAACAGGAATGTAAATATCAAAACGGGCACCATTACCCGCGGTTGAAGTGGCAGCAATATAACCGCCGTGGCTTTCTACTATCTTTTTAACTATAGCCAACCCTATACCAGTGCCTTTGTATTCATCTTTACCATGCAAGCGCTGAAACAATTCAAAAATCCTTTCGCTGTATTGTTGTTCAAAACCAATGCTGTTATCGGTAATAGATAAATGGTAAAAACGGGTTTCGGGCGATACTGCAAAAGGTATATTGGCTGTGTTAACCACCCCGCCTCTTATTTCTATAACAGGCGCTACATCGGGCTTACTAAATTTTAGCGAGTTACTGATAAGGTTTTGCAATACCTGCTTAAACTGAAATGCCACCACCTTTATAGTACCGGTTACTTCTACATCCAACGCACCATTACTTTGAATAAAGTCTTCGCGCATTTCACTCCTTACCTCTTCAATCAGTTTTTCTACTTCTACCTCTTCAAACTTACGCTCGGTGGTATTAGTTCGCGAGTAGGTAAGCAAATCCTCAATCAGCTTTTGCATCCGGTTGGCAGCATTCTGCACACGGCTAAACGAATCTTTTCCTGCCGGCGATAAATTATCAGCTTCCCGCTCAACAATGCGCGATATAAATGTCTGTATCTTTCGTAGTGGCTCCTGTAAGTCGTGGCTGGCTATATATGCAAACGATTTTAGCTCGGCATTCATTCGTTCCAGTTCTGCAGTTCGTTGTAAAACTTTTCGCTCCAACTCCTGTGCAAACGATTTTTGCTCAGTTATATCACGTACAGTGCCTATCATTTTTACAGGCGTACCTGCCTCATCATACAACAACCGGCCTCTGTTCTCAACCCAGTGTATATTACCATCAGGGTGTATAAAACGTACTTCGTAACGTAACTGACCGGTATTTAGCCCATGTAAAAATGCAAGCTCGCGTATCTTCAAATCTTCCGGATGTATATTTTGAAGCAATTCTGCCCGTGTAGGGTTGCTGCTGTTTTGCCCCAAAATAGTCAGACATTTATCCGAACAGTATACCTGCTGCGATACCACATCAAGCTCCCAGGTACCTAACTCGCTGGCATCTACAATCATACTCAACCGCGC
>JBJOOW010000130.1:0-6254 GCA_046051095.1 Bacteroidota bacterium
CCCTCCTGCTTTACGTATTGCTTTATCTTTTTAAGGTTTACTATATACGACCGGTGGGTACGGAAAAAATTGCTTTGCTGTGTAAGCGCTTCTTCAAACTCTTTTATTTTTTTGCTCACCACTATTTTTTTCCCATCTTCAAAATGAAAATGTGTGTAGGCACCATCTGCCTCCAGGTGGGTTAGTGTATCGGTATCGGCAAATATCAAACCCTCGGCCACCGGCAGTGCCAGTTTTTTTACGGTATTATCTTTAAAGTTTTCTTTAAGCACGGTAAGCCGTTCCTTGTTGTGCCCTTGTTTGGCCTTTACTTTATCTACTGCAGCTATTAGTTCCGATATCTGTATGGGTTTTAATAAAAAATCGATAGCACTTACTCTGAAAGCCTGCACAGCATAATCGCTGTGGGCAGTGGTAAATACTATATCAAAATCTATATCGCGAAAAAAGTCGAGCAACTGAAAGCCCGTGTAGCCGGGCATCTCCACATCTAAAAACAATACATCGGGTTTGTGCTGGTTAATAGCAATAACCCCCGACGGCACATCGGCTGCCGTAGCTACTATCTCCACATCGGTGCAGTATTCTTTCAGCAGCGCCTCCAGTATACGGCGGGCCTTGGCCTCATCATCTATCAGTATAGCCTTAATCATAACTTACGGGTATCAATATGGTTACTTTCGTTCCGTTATCCAAATCATCGTACTGCACGCCAATTTTATCGTCGCGGTGCTGGTTCAACAAATCTAACCGGCGTGCATTAGCCGATGTAGAAAATGACTCATGCAATTGCTTACGCCCCTTGTTAATTTCTGCCGAGGCAGTACGGCCTATACCGTTATCGGTTATTATACATTGCAGCATCCGGTTAGGTTCGTCGAACATAAAGCTAACCTGCACATTCTTTTCGCCTTGTTTATGTAGCAACCCGTGGCGGATGGCATTTTCTACATAAGGTTGTACCAGCATAGGCGGCAATTGTATATAATCCGCATCAGCATCATCATTCACGGTAACCGCAAATGCAAAATCATTTTCAAAGCGTAACCCTTCCAGTTCCAGATACTTTTGCAGCATATCTATTTCTTCGGCCAGTGTAATAAACTGCTTTCCGCTGGCTTTTAGTATCTGCCGCGTAAGCTGACTGAACATGCCCAGATGCTCGTTGGCCAGTCGTTTATCGCCAATAAAAAACATCTCCTGTATACTGTTCAGCGCATTAAAAATAAAGTGCGGGTTCATTTGTGCCTTTATAGCTTTCAGCTCGCTATCTGCGCGTTCCAGTTCGGTTTGCTGTTGCTTTATTTTCAGCTCGCGCAATTCAGCTTCCCGCTTTTCGGTTTCGTAGCGCTTGTTAAGTTGTGCTACTTCTTTTACACGTTCGGCGTTTATCAATTCTTTTTCAAGCTGTGTAAGTGTTTTAAGTGTTTGGTATGCCCCGGTAAAGTTACCGGTATGCTCATAACAGGGGTGCAGGTACTGTAAGGTAGCTATATGGTCGGCAGTACCAATGGTCTCGCCTTTGGTAGCAATGCTTTGCTTCAGGTAGTCAATAGCTTCTTCAAAATTATTATTCAGGTATAGCACTTTGCCCAACTGGTATTGCGCATTACCCAGTTTGCGCAGATTATTTTCTGACAACGCTTCTTCTACAGCACGCCTGGCATAGCTTAGTGCCTCTGCTTTTTTACCAGCGTAATAATAGGTCTCGGCATCTTCTGTTTGCAGCTGCGCTAAACGGTGTGCGTTAACCGGTGCATGGTGCAGGGCTATTTCGCGTTCGAAATACTTTTGCGCTAAATCTGTTTCCCCCTGTTTTAAATAAATCTGTGCAATTCGACGCGCGGTGCCTAATAAAGCAGTCTGGTCGTTCAGGCTGTCTTTAATGCGCAGCACTTCTAACCCATACTCCAACGCTTTGTCATCATCGCCGGTATTGGCAGCCACATTCAACAGCGATTTTAAATGATGTACCTGATCCAGCGGCTTGCCAACCTTTTGTGCAATGGCCAAACCCTGCAAAGCTAACTCACCGGCTCTCCGCAGATCAACGTTCATCAGGTATTGTACTGTTTGGTGATAGCATTCTGCTTTCATCAATGTATCCGGTAATTGTTTGTAGTCTTCTACGCAGCGTAGCAGAATCTCACCAGCTTCATCGGTTTTGTGCTGGCGCAGTTTATGCAGCCCTATTTTTTGCAAGGCAGTAAGCCGGCCCTGTTCGTCGTTTATTTCAGCGGCAATAGCCACGGCCCTCTCCAGGTGCTCAATTGCCTTTTCCGATGCCGAAACACCTTCTTCCAATATAGCCCGTACCGTCCAGTAATCTATTTCGGTTTCTTTCAGGTTGTCGGCGCGGCATATTTCTAAACACTGTGCAGCATATTGCTGCGCAGCAGTTGGGTCAACCGGTTTGTGTTCTACTGCCAGGTATAGATAAGTAGTAGCCTTTGCTGCCCCGGTTTCGGTTTCAACCCGCTTTAATAAATCCTGTATAGATGTACCGTAAAAACTCATTGCGGCAAATATAATAGATGGTTTGGGGGCGGCTGCTAACAGTTTATGAAGCGAAATATACCATTAGTGAAGTTGCACAAAATACGGACTATGCACACTACACTTTCGCGCTAAACAAAACTCAATTGATATGAAAAAGCATTTTACCCTTTTTATGGCACTATGTGCCTGCATTTTATTAAAAGCACAAAGCCCTAAGGTTTACTACCCATTTGATGGACAAAGCCTGAATAGCACAGTAGGCAATTACCCGCTGGGCACAGTAAATGGAACTGCTGCATTTACTACAGCCACTCAGGCAGGTAACGGAACCCACGCCCTTTCGCTGGATGGCTCGAAATATGAAGCAGCTACCTTTTTGTATGATACCAGCACTACGGGCTTTACACTATCTTTTTGGATGAAAAGACAACCTAACGATTACAATGGCGTTCTAGTTTCGCAACTGGATGTTGTACAAGGTAGTGGAATGACCAATTACTACGGCACCTTCAACTCGTACGTATCGCCCGATGGCCATGTGGCGATGGAACTATATACTTCAAACATGTCATCAAGCACTATTTTCTCGCACGATACAATTTCGTTAGATTGGAACCTGGTTACCTTTACCTGGGATGGTAATATGAAATACGTGTACATCAACGGGCAGGTAAATGATTCTTCTTCAGGCCCGGTTGCAATTAATAAGCAAAATGCTGATGTTGATTTACGTATTGGTGCTATTAAGTATTACCCAATGGGTGCACAGCCAACCTTTTTAAGCGCTTACATTGGCGATATTGATGAAGTACGCATGTACGAAACTGCACTTACTGCGCAGCAGATACAATCGCTATACAGCACCGGCGTAATAAATAGCATTGCAAACATTAACCAAAATATTACAGTAAGTGTTTACCCTAACCCGGCCAACAACACACTTAACATACGCAGTGCGGTGCCGGCAATATCTGTAATGGTGTACAATACCCTGGGCGAAGAAGTATTACAAACATCTACAGCAACAGAAGCATTAGATATTGCAGCACTTAACATCGGGTTATATAGTATACACTTAAAAACTGCCGAAGGCACAGCTGTACGAAAATTCATTAAACAATAAACCGTACAAACAAACCTCACTATGTGTAATTGGTGAGTTTTGTTTAGCCCCGCTTCTGAAAAACAGGAGCGGGGTTTTGTGTTTGCCCCTCTAACTATTATTACCAGCTACTGCCAATTACCGTTTATAAAGCGAAACCTACCGTTTATGAAGTACCCGAAAACAGGCACTGCTACTGACTGATTTTTGCGCTCAAACAAAATTCAACTGTTATGAGAAACCTGTTTCCTAATCTTACAAAAACCAAAACAAAGCTTTTGTTTTTTGCGCTCACCTGCGCTTTTGTTTTAAACGGTAACGCGCAATGCGACGTTACCAATGGCTTAATTGAACAATGGAAGTTTGATGGCAGCATGGCCAACAGCATTAGCAGCAACACTGCTGTAGGTACCGGCACCGGCTACTACGAAGACCGCTTCGCCGTAAACCCCGGTGCTTATGTAACCAATGCCTATACACAAACCCTTCGCGCCACTACTACCGTTAACCCGGGCAGCAACAACACTATATGCTTTTGGTTTAAACGCAACGGAGCCGTAAATGGTACCTGGGGCGGTTTTGGTTTCCCCAACAGCAATGGCGATGCCGCCATTGTGTGCAACAACAACAACTATGGCTTAAACATTAGCGGTAGCGGACTTACCTATGGCACAGCACCGGCTACACTTAACCAGTGGCACTTTCTGGCAGTTGTGCGTGCGGGCACTACCGGTACACTTTATTATGATGGTGTGCAGGTACTAACAGGCACCCTGGTAACCAATAGCCCTATTTATTATTTATCGGGTTTTGTGGGCACTGTGGGCGGCAATTACTGGGCACAAAGCGTACCCGGCCTTTATGATGATTACCGTATTTACAACCGTGCGTTAAGCGGAACAGAAGTTTTGCAGGTTTACAACGCAACTGTTGCGGCCAGCAACCCACCTATACCACCAACCATCACACTGGAGCCTCAAAGCTTTACCGTATGCCAACAGCAAACAGTATCGTTTGCAACGCTGGTAACCGGGCAGGGAATAACCTACCAGTGGCAGAAAAACGGTGTAGATATACCCGGCGCTAATAACGATACGCTTACACTGGTAAATGCTGGTGCTGCAGATGTTGGCACTTACCGCCTAATAGCAACCAATAGCTGCGGCGCCGATACATCGGCTAATGCAACACTTACACAAATAACCAGCGAGGCTATTTCTTCGGGTACATTGTATATACCGGTGTTTACCGAATATAACATGGGCAACTTTAAAGATTACAGCGGCAACGGATTAGATGCAACGTTTACGTACAATGGCATGGATGTAGATGCCCAGGGCACTACCGGTGCATCGGTAATACTTAATGGTACACAAAACGGTCAGGTAGCCCACAACACGCTGCTTAACTTTACTAATCAGCTAACCGTATCGTGCTGGTTTAATGCAAACAATATTGCAACCAGCCAACGACTGTTAGATAAAACACCGGCCAACAATGGCAATAACTTTTTGTTAGATCTGCTTAGTTCTAAACCACGCTTTATTGTAGCAGGTGGTTCGCATACTACAACAACCACCTTAACTTCAGCTACCTGGTACCATGTAGCCGCCACCTATAACGGCTCGCAGGTTAAAATTTATGTAAACGGCCAATTGGCCTACACCGGGGCGCAAACCGGCAACCTAACGGCTAACACCCTGCCATTAATGATAGGCAGCGACCAGGGCGGCACCAATAAATTTACCGGCCGTATAGATGAGATACGCATTTACAACACTGCGCTAAACGACCTTGAAATATATGGCCTGTACAGTGGTCCCAAAATCCACGCAAATCCAACTAACAAAGTAGTATGTGCAGGTTCACAGGCATCATTTACTGTACAGGGCTCGGGTACTGGCTATACTTACCAGTGGAAAAAGAACGGCAACAACATAGCCGGTGCTAATACCGCTACCTATACCGTTAGCAACATAAGCGCTGCCGACACCGGTAGCTATACCTGTGCGCTTACGCGTAACTGCTTTACCATCACTTCGGGTGTTGCAAAGCTTAACTTCCCAACTCCATTTAACGCTACTACCAACCTTACACAATACTGGCCTTTCGATAACTCCAGCAACGCAAACGCGGTGGGTGGTATTTACTTTAACATTAACAGCAATGGTTTCGAACCCGACCGGTTTGGCAACGCTAACAATGCCTTATCAATACCATCACAATTCAATACTTTCTCGCTTAACAACGTAATAGGTGCAGGCACTAAAAGTATATCGCTGTGGTATAAGTATTCGGGCACATCTAACACCAGCCGTGCATTACTTTATTGCAATGTTTCCGGCGGTACATTATTGTATGTAGCTAACGGATTGGTAGGTGTAAACAATACACAAACCACTAACTACAGCCTTACCACCAACCAATGGTACCATATGGTAATGACCTTTAACGGCACTACCGGCAACCTGTATATAAACGGCGAACTGGTTACGCCAATAACCGGTATACCTAATAATACTATTAGTATGATAGGCAACAACAACACAGCCCAAATGGCTGCTGTTGGTGTGCTGGATGATATACGTGTATACAGTACAGAGCTTACACAGGCCAATGCGTTCTCGCTATACAACGCTCCCGGCATTACTTC
>JBJOOW010000131.1:0-4042 GCA_046051095.1 Bacteroidota bacterium
ACCGAGCGCCTGATGATTGACAATATACTGGTGCACGAGTTTGTAGCACTGGGCCGTATGCCTTATACCAACTGGCTGGGTAAGTTAACCGATACGGATACCGAAGAGGTGCGTAAGGTTATTGCTTTAATGAAGATAGAAAAGCTGCAAAACAAGTTGTTTAACGAGTTGAGCGATGGTGAGAAGCAAAAAGTACTGATAGCCCGTGCCTTGTGCCAGCAAACGCCGGTTATTATACTGGATGAGCCTACTGCTTTTCTGGATTTTAGAAGTAAGAGAGAAATACTTGAATTGCTTGCGGGTATTGCCAGGCAGTTAGGCAAAATAATCATACTATCTACACACGATGTGGAGGCTGTACTACAATACAGCAACAGGTGCTGGATAATGACAGAAAAAAGAGAGTTTGTTACCGTAGAACGCAATAGTGGTTTTACAGAGCAGGTAATGAAATTACTATACACACAGGCATAGCAGCGTAAGTAAATGACCGATAAATAAAGCGGGAGAGGAGAGTTGTTTCTATACCTATAATTAAACAGCCATTCTTAATTCATCGTACACTTTCTCTATGTAAAATATAGAGAGCCTTTGTTTTACCTTGATGGATTCTTTAATAGAAACAAAGAAATCTACCAGTTTTTTAAAGTCGGCTGGTTTTTGCAAATAACCATCGGCGCGCAGGCGATAGCAATCAATCATATCGCGTTTATAATCGCTGTTGGTTACAACAATTACCGGTGTGCTTTCCAGTTCCGGATCGGTTTTAATTTTTTCAAGTACTTCTTTACCGGTTACCTTGGGCATGTTCAGGTCTAGCAGCACTAAGTCGAAAGGCTTGCCTATAATTTTTGCTGTATCAAGCTGGTCGCAGGCTTCTTCACCATCATAAGCGTACTCCAGTTCAACATCATCGCTAAGGCCGGCTTCTTTAATTGCTTCCTGCATTAAGCGTACTTCGGCGGGGTTATCTTCAACTAAAAACAGGCGATAGGGCGAGTTCCGGTTAACTGTAAGCATAGCTGAATTTTCTTTATTTACTGCTAAACTACTATGTAAGGTATGCCTACTGTGTGTTAGTTACTCAGTGTTGTTTGTGTATAATGTGCTATACTGTTCAAAAAGTAGACAAACCTCTGTTATTACTTGTACAAAACGGCCTTAAACATGTTACGGGCTGTATTTTCTAACTTTTTCTAATAAATGACAGGTTTTTAACTGTTGTAACGCTGTTATGCTGTATCTAATTGATTTGTAAATGGTTGTTATTTGAATGGATTAAAATACCTCTTTTATAGTCTGTTCAATGTTATTGAAAGAGAATTTTTCGCCGGCAGTTAATCCTATCATTTTCTGCCCGATAGGGGATGATGGGGATATGGCGAGGTACTTTTTTCCGTTCAACATTACACCACCTGCACCTATCGATATATAAAATATATTCTTATCTGTTATTGCCACACTACCTACTTGTACGTTATCAAAAATTCTTTGTGTGCCAATTTGTTCCAGTAATTGCTTTTGGGTAATGGCATCGGCAATGGCGGCAGATAGTTTGTCAAGTTCCTGCTGTATCATTTCGCGGGTAGTTTCATACTTATCGCCGGCGCTGCTTTTTGTTTCTTCGTTAGCCGAGCTGTTTGCCATATCCATAGCCGTTTGCGCGGTGGCAATGCGGTTATCTATATACTGCATGCAAAGGTTGTGCAGTTGCTGTTTAAGTTCTGTTGTTGTTGGTTGGTTAGCCATGTAGTTAATTAGTAGCCGTATTTTTCTTTCCAAAGTTTTTTCATGTGCGCGCGCATTTCGGCTTCACGGGCATTGTTGCCAGGTTCGAACAGTTTGGTGCCTTTCAGTTTATCGGGTAAAAACTCCTGCTCTACAAAGTTGCCTTCAAAGCTGTGGGCATACTTATAGTCTTTACCATAGTCAAGGTCTTTCATTAGTTTGGTAGGCGCGTTACGTATATGCAACGGTATAGGCAGGTCGCCGGTTTGGCGCACCAGGTCCATAGCCGCGCCAATAGCTGCATACGATGCATTACTTTTTGCCGATGTGGCCAGGTATATAACTGTTTGCGATAGTATAATACGGCACTCCGGGTAGCCAATTACAGTTACTGCCTGAAAACAACTGGTTGCCAACAGTAACGCATTGGGGTTTGCGTTGCCAATATCTTCGCTAGCCAGTATTAGTAAACGGCGGGCAATAAATTTCGGGTCTTCGCCGCCTTCTATCATTCGTGCCAGGTAATACACCGCTGCATTAGGGTCACTGCCACGTATAGATTTGATAAAAGCAGATATGATATCGTAATGCTGTTCGCCGCTTTTGTCGTAAATGGCCATTTTTTGCTGTATAACCTGTTCTACAAGTTTATTGGTAATAATGGTTTTACCATCCTGCAGCGGTGCAGCGTTTACAACTAACTCCAGCACGTTAAGCAACTTGCGGGCATCTCCGCCCGAGTATTTGAGCAGGGCCTCTGTTTCGGGTACTTCAATGTTTTTTTGAGATAACAACTCATCATCGTTTATGGCATGGGTTATCAACTTTTCAAGGTCTTCGCGCTCAAGTGGTTTAAGTGTATAAACCTGGCAGCGCGATAGCAACGCCGAAATAACTTCGAAGGAAGGGTTTTCGGTAGTAGCGCCAAACAATACAATAGTGCCTTTCTCTACTGCTCCCAACAAGGCATCTTGTTGTGCTTTATTAAACCGGTGTATCTCATCTATAAACAAAATGGCTTTACCAAAGGCGGTAGCATCTTCAATTACCTTACGTACCTCTTTAACGCCGCTTTCTATGGCACTTAGCTGAAAAAATGGCATCCGTATTTGTTCGGCTATAAACCTGGCCAGCGATGTTTTACCCACGCCCGGTGGCCCCCAGAATATGATAGAAGGTATGTTGCCGCCCTCTATAAGTTTGCGTAACACTTTTCCTTCGCCTATAAGATGTTGCTGCCCAACAAACTCAGCAATTGTTTTGGGGCGAAGCCTTTCGGGTAATGGTGCCGCCATGGTAGGGTACATTTATTGGTTATAAAATACAGCCCAAACTTAGTAATTGCAGCATCTGTAAAATGCTAAAAGTTTAGCGGGTATGTTGGTAATTCTGATATTGGTTGTAAATTGTGTATAGTTGTATTTACGGCACCGGTGGGTGCATTAGCGGGCATAATATGAGTGCAGAAACCAACAACAGAATTTACTTTACCGGTAACAACGAGATGGCCCGCCTGATAAACAGTAAGGACTGGAGCCAGACTACATTGGGCCCTATTGATGGCTGGCCGCAGAGTTTACGCACTACATTGAGTTTAATGTTGAATACGAGGTTTCCGATGTTGTTGTACTGGGGCCCCGATTTAATTTCGTTTTATAATGATGCATTTATTCCCAGCCTTGGAACGGATGGCCGCCACCCATTGATATTAGGTATGCCTGCCAGTGAGGCCTGGCATGAGATATGGGATTATATTAAGCCGTTGTTGGATGAGGTGCTTAGCGGAAAATCATCGGTGTGGAGCCGCGACCAACTGGTGCCTATACTGCGCAATGGTAAAATGGAAGATGTTTACTGGACCTATACCTACAACCCGGTAAATGATGAAAGCAGTAACATAGCCGGTGTACTTATTTTGTGTGCCGAAACTACCAGTGAGGTACTGGCCCGCCGACAGTTAGATGAAAACAGGCAGCAGTTACAATTTGCTATAGACGCCGCCGACTTAGGCACCTGGGACCTTAACCCTATAACTAACCGTTTTACCTGCAATGAGCGTATGCGTAGCTGGTTTGGTTTTGAACCGGCTGATGATATAGAACTTACCAAAGGGCTTAATTGTGTGGTACCTACCGACTTACCTAAGGTACTGAAAGCACTGGAGTGGGTACTGGGGCCACAATCGGATGGGTTGCTGGAACTTGATTTTTCTATTGTAAATCCGGTAGACAATGAGTTCCGAAGAGTGCTGGCGAAAGGTAAAGTATTGTACAGTACTGATAAAGTTGCCCAGCGTTTTAGCGGCACGCTACAG
>JBJOOW010000132.1:0-4160 GCA_046051095.1 Bacteroidota bacterium
TTTTAAGTTTAATTGTTGCTTTATTCGTTAGTAGAGATTCGCGGCGCAAACCCGAAGCAGAAGAAAAACAGGAAGCTTAATGCAGATATCAGTAGTTGTACCCTTATTTAACGAAGAAGAATCGCTGCCGGAACTGGCCGCGTGGATAGACCGCGTAATGAAAGCCAACAGCTTTACGTACGAGGTGCTGATGATAGACGATGGCAGTAAGGATAAAAGCTGGGCGGTGGTTGAACAGCTATCGGCCCAAAACCCCAATATAAAAGGCATACGGTTTAGAAGAAACTACGGCAAAAGCGCAGCGCTGCAAGTGGGCTTTACCCATGCGCAGGGCGATGTGGTAATAACCATGGATGCAGATTTGCAGGACTCGCCGGACGAGATACCCGAGCTGTATAAAATGATAACCGTAGATAACTACGACCTGGTTAGCGGCTGGAAAGCCAAACGCTACGACCCGCTTAGCAAAACCATACCTACCAAACTATATAACGGCGCTACCCGTTTTATGACCGGCATACAACTGCACGATATGAACTGCGGATTGAAAGCCTACAAAGGTGAAGTAGTAAAGTGTGTAGAAGTATATGGCGAAATGCACCGCTATATACCGGTGCTGGCTAAAAAAGCAGGCTACCCCAACATAGGCGAAAAGGTAGTTGCACACCAGGCGCGTAAGTACGGCAGTACCAAGTTTGGTATGGAGCGTTTTCTGTATGGCTTTCTCGATTTGCTTTCGGTAACATTTATGACCCGCTTTGCCAACCGCCCTATGCATATTTTTGGCGGGCTGGGTGTGCTTAGCTTCTTTCTGGGTTTTACCATTAGTTTGGTGCTTACTATACAAAAAGTAGTGTTTCAGCAATTTCATATGACCGACCGTCCGCTGTTTTACCTGGGCCTGGTGTTTTTGGTAATAGGCACGCAGTTGTTTCTGGCGGGTTTTCTGGGCGAGTTAATTTCGCGCAAAGCGCCGGATAGAAACGACTATGATATTTCTAAAAAGGTGAACCTTTAATACAGCCACCCAACGCATGAAAGTTGTTATCCTCGGTTCTGCCCATCCGCTGCGTGGCGGCCTTGCTTCGTATAACGAGAGATTGGCGCGAGAGTATATGAAGCAGGGGCACAGCGTACAGATATTTACCTTCAGCCTGCAATACCCCGATTTTCTTTTTCCCGGTACAACACAGTACAGCGACCAGCCTGCACCCGACGATTTGTTTATACATGTAAAGGTAAACTCGGTTAACCCGTTTAACTGGTATAAGGTAGGTAAAGAAATTGCTGCCCTTAACGCCGACCTGATGATTGTAAAATTCTGGCTACCGTTTATGGGGCCTTGTTTGGGTAAAATAGCGCGCATTGTAAAAGGCAACGGCAAAACAAAAGTTATATCTATACTGGATAACATAATTCCGCACGAGAAACGCGTGGGCGATTATCTGCTGGCCAAGTACTTTGTAAACAGTGTAGATGGTTTTATAGCCATGAGCGATTCGGTGCTTACTGACCTGAATAAGTTTGATACTAAAAAGCCGCGTGCTTTTTCGCCGCACCCGCTGTTCGATAATTTTGGTGCTGCTATTACCAAGCCCGAAGCCTACGAAAAGCTGGGGCTGGCTATTAACGAAGAATACATTTTGTTTTTTGGTTTTATCCGCGATTACAAAGGTCTTGACCTGCTGTTGCACGCTATGGCCGATGAGCGCGTGCGCAACCTGAACATGAAACTGATTGTAGCCGGCGAGTTTTATACCGATGCCAAACCCTATGCCGACCTGATAGAGCAACTGGGTATACGCGACAGGCTGATACTTAAAACCGACTTTATACCCGATGATGAGGTGCGCAATTATTTCTGCGCGGCCGATATGGTAGTGCAGCCTTATAAGCACGCCACACAAAGTGGGGTTACGCAGATATGCTACCACTTCGACCGGCCTATGCTGGTTACCAACGTGGGCGGATTGCCCGAGATAGTACCGCATGGCAAAGTGGGCTATGTGGTAGACCCGCAACCGAAAGCTATTGCCGATGCCATTGTTGATTTTTATACCAACCATATGGAACTGCGTATGCGCGATAACATACGCATAGAAAAGAAGAAGTACGCCTGGAGCGCTATGCTGAAGAAGATAGCAGAGGTGGTGGAGAAGGTGTAGTTGTTTTTCTCACAGACTGCACAGAAACCACAGAATAAATACAAATGGGTTATTGGCTTGTTTATAGTAAATGTATGATTGTTGGGTAAGTTTTCGTCCACCTACAGTTTCGCTGAAGCGAAACCACCTCCGCCAGCGGAGGACAAACAGCCGCCCTGCCGGGCATAATACGCAGAAATCGGAGAGCATAATGTAAAGTATTGGCTTTCGTTTGCTCTATTCAGAAAATAGATGCTGTGTTGTATTTTTTGTTTTTATTTTTCAACCATGATTTACAGAAGTAAAGCGCCCCTGCGTTTGGGGCTGGCCGGTGGTGGTACCGATGTATCGCCGTACTGCGATTTGTATGGTGGCGCCATACTGAATATTACCATTGGTATGTATGCCTATGCTACCATTAAGCCGCTTACCGGTAAAAAAATACGTATTAAAGCCATAGACCGTAACGAGGAGATAGTACTGGATGCAACCAAACAATTGCCTATTAACGGCAAGTTGGATTTAGCCAAAGGTGTATATAACCGCGTAGTACGCGAGTTTGTAAAAAAGCCGCTGGCTTTTGAGTTATCTACGTTTGTAGATGCGCCCCCGGGCTCGGGTTTGGGTTCATCGAGCACGCTGGTAGTAGCTATACTAGGCGCGTTTGTAGAGTGGCTGAAACTGCCGCTGGGCGAATATGATATTGCACACATGGCTTACCAGATAGAGCGCGAAGATCTGAAAATGCAGGGTGGCCGTCAAGATCAGTACGCGGCTACATTTGGTGGTGTAAACTATATGGAGTTTTACGCTAATGATAAAGTGATTGTAAATCCACTACGCGTAAAAGACAAATGGCTGCACGAACTGGAGAACAACCTGATACTTTTCTTTACCGAAACATCGCGCTTATCGTCGGAGATTATAGCCCGCCAGGCCAATAACGTTAAGAAGAAAAACACAAAGAGTATAGATGCCATGCACAGCCTGAAAGAACAGAGCGTGCGTATGAAAGAGGCCCTGCTGAAAGGCGATGTAGACGGTATTGGTAAAATACTGCACTATGGCTGGGAGCATAAAAAGGCTATGGCCGATGGTATCAGCAATCCGCAGATAGAACAAATATACAATGCCGCCTTAAAGGCCGGTGCTACCGGTGGTAAGATATCGGGTGCCGGTGGTGGTGGGTTTATGATTTTTTATGCGCCTTACAATGCCAAGTTTGGGGTTATAGAAGCGCTGAATAAACTGGGTGGCCGTGTTATGCGCTACAACTTTACCCAGCACGGCGTTACTACCTGGACGATATAGCCATCTCTGCTGTTTATAATTTTTAGAGGGATGGCTTAAATACCATGCCTTAAGGTGTGTGTTTTATTTATTTTCGCGGTATGAGTAAGGTAAAATCCATCATATCGGCATCGATAGATGTAAAGAGCAAGATACTGCACGACGAGTTTTTTGTAAACCGTATAGACGAGGTAGCTAAGCTGATAGCTAACGCATTTGAAAACGGCCATCGCCTGTACCTGTGCGGCAATGGCGGCAGCGCTGCCGATGCGCAGCACCTGGCAGCCGAGTTTACCGGCCGCTTTTACAGCGACCGTGAGCCACTACCGGCCGAGGCGCTGCATGTAAATACTTCTTTTCTTACCGCTGTGGCTAACGACTACAGCTACGACCAGATATATGAACGTGCGATTAAAGCACACGGGCGCAAAGGCGATGTGCTGATAGGACTTTCCACCTCGGGTAACTCGCGCAACGTAATACTGGCGCAAATTGAAGCTAAAAGCCGCGGTATGCATGTAGTATCGTTTACCGGCGAAGGTGGTGGCCGCATGAAAGAAAGCTGCGATTACCTGTTTAACGTGCCCAGTAACGATACCCCGCGTATACAGGAGAGTCACATACTGGTGGGGCATATCATCTGCCAGTTGGTTGAGGAAGCACTTTTTAATACCGGCAAATAATTAAACGCATGGCAGAGAAGAATGCACCCGCAATAGTGCTGGC
>JBJOOW010000133.1:0-8198 GCA_046051095.1 Bacteroidota bacterium
GTAGTGATGGGTAATGCGATAGCTCATCTACTTCACCATTCTTTACCATCTCCTCTACTATTTTATTAAACATAAGGTTTACCTTATGCTCAACTTTAAAACCAAAGTTAAGGCGCACAAAGAAAATACGGCGCGGCACTACAGCTTCTACCGAATAGGTGGCACCAAAAGGATCGTTGGTAATATCTACGTGTACAAACCAGTAAATATCGGCACGTTTGGGGCGTTTACGGAAAATAGAGTAAATGATGTTCGAGTCGATATGGCTTTTATCGTTAGCCATAGATAGGTATACCAGGTTGTTTGCCTCTTTGGGTATAGTATCATCCTGCATTAGCTCCTTAAGCGGGGCTATGTAGTCTTTTATCTCTACAAACTCTATGTGTTTTTTGCGCATCAGGCGGGCCTGATAGAATACCCACATACCAAAGAAAAGCACCACTGCAATCATAAATGTAAACCAACCGCCGTGGCTGAATTTTAGCAGGTTAGATACAAAGAAGGCAGATTCTATAGTTATAAATAAAATAGGTATGCCCCAGGTAATAAGCGGATTACGACGCTGTACATACATTAGGTAGGTAAGCAGCAAGGTTGTCATTAACATGTTAATGGTAATAGCCAGCCCGTATGCTGCCTCCATATTGCTCGACTGCTGGAACACCAACACTACCGAAATACAACCCAGTAATAAAAACCAGTTAATGCCCGGTATGTACATCTGGCCCTGGTGGGTGGTTGGGTATATTACCTTCAGGTTTGGCCACAGGCGTAGTTTCATAGCCTCGTTTACCAGTGTAAAGCAACCGGTAATTAATGCCTGAGATGCTATTATTGTAGCAAGGGTAGCAACTGTAATACCTATAGGCAGAAACCACGAAGGCATCATGGCGTAAAAAGTAGATTTTCCCTCTGGCCAGTGCTGGCCATCGAAACTGCTTAGCAGCATGGCTCCCTGCCCAAAATAGCATAATACCAGCACGCCTAACACATATACCCAGCTAACACGAATGTTTGATTTACCACAATGGCCAAGGTCTGAATAAAGTGCCTCGCCCCCTGTGGTGCACAGAAACACAGCACCCAGCAACCAAAAACCACCAGGGTAGTTAGTAAGCAGGTTTATAGCATAGTACGGGTTAAGTGCGGCTGCCACCTGTGGGTACTTTAAAATCTGTATTACACCCAGTACACCAATCATGGTAAACCATATAAGCATTACCGGCCCGAAAATACCACCAACTATACGTGTGCCGAATTGTTGAAACAGGAACAGGCCTACCAGTATAGCCAGTACAATAGGTACCGTTGGTATATCGGGGTTAAGTATTTTTAAACCTTCTATTGCCGATGAGATAGAGATAGGAGGGGTGATAAAGCCATCGGCAATAAGCGATGCACAGCCTATTATTGCCGGAAAAATTGTCCAGGTTACTTTGTAACGGCGCACCAAAGCATAAAGGGCAAATATCCCTCCTTCAACCCGGTTCTCGGCATTAAGCGCCAGAAAAACGTATTTAAGGGTTGTTATAATAAGCAGCGTCCAGAAAACACAGCTAAGCCCCCCCAATACCAACTCGCGGGTAATGGTGTGCCCGCTAAGTATGGCGTTCATAACGTAAATAGGAGAGGTCCCGATATCGCCGAATATGATACCTAAAGTAATTAGTACGCCCGCTGCAGACAATGGATGCCCGTGGCTGCTTTTGCTATGCCCCATGATTGGTTGCTGTTATATAGTTGTGAGTGGTAAGAAATAAGGAGTAAAAAATACAGTCGCCTCCGTTCGAAGAGTTCATATAGTATTTAAGCGGGTGCAAATGTATAAAAGAATAATCGGGTTAAACGATAACCGGCAACCTAAATTATTTTGGGTTTTTAAGGTGTTGTCTTATTTGGCACTTGCCCGGCGCAATATATATTTGGTACAGGGCGGTATGTTAATTACATTCAATCTACCTAACTATTAGCTTATGAAAAGATATCTATCTGAAGCGCTGGGCACGTTCATTCTTATTTTTGTTGGTACCGGCTGTGTGGTGGTAAATCAGCAAACCCAGGGGGCATTGGGCCTGCCGGGTATAGCTGCAGTTTGGGGGTTATTAATAATCGCACTTATTTATGCTTTTGGCGATATATCCGGTACTCACCTTAACCCCGCAGTTACCGTAGCTTTTGCGGTAGATAAGCGTTTTGAGTGGAAAGAAGTGCCGGCTTATCTGGGTTCGCAGTTTGCTGGTGCGTTGGCTGGTAGTATGGCACTGCATGTGCTGTTTCCCGATAATAGCACACTAGGTGTTACACAACCATCCGGTTCTGTTGCTCAGGCATTTGTAATGGAACTTATTATGACCTTTATTTTAATGATAGTAATACTACGTGTAAGCGTAGGCGCAAAAGAGAAAGGCATTACCGCAGGTATTGCCATTGGCGGCACTGTATGGCTGCTGGTGTTGTTTGGCGGCCCGATTTGTGGCACCAGCCTTAACCCAACCCGTTCGCTGGCACCGGCTATTATTACAGGTAACTTTAATGCCATATGGCTATACCTTACTGCACCGTTTGCCGGTACCTTAACTGCAGTAGCGGTACACCGTTTACTGCATACGCCCGATGTTTCGTAATTGCCTGAAACACAAAGCCTGTTTTGTTATTTAGGTGGTAACTTGGTGTAACCATGTTGCACTACTGCCGTATAATTAATTACTATGACAAAGGGTGGAAAACTAATTACAGACAGCGTTAAAGTTCTGAAAGAATTTTAACGGAATACGAAACCTGCAAGGCGGGGCAATCGTAAAAGAAAAAAGGGAGAGCGCAGGCTCTACCCTTTAACAAACTAAAACCAAACAGATATAAATTAGTTGTTTGAAACAGTGAGTTTTTTAGAGAACGTTTTTTCGCCGGTATAAAGCACCGCATTGTAAGTGCCCGAAGAGAAAGCTGAAAGGTCTAAAGAAAGGTTATTGTCGCCGGCTTTAAGCTCGAAGGTAGACGCACTTACCTCGCGGCCAATCATATCAAATAGCTTTACAGTAACCGGTTGTGCCGAAATAGAAGACACCATTAAACTGCTTGCATTGTGCGCAGGGTTAGGCATAGGTTCGCTCACAGTTATAGCATCGGTAGCTTTACCAACAGATGCATACACAACGTTCGATTCTTCACGTGCTCCATCAAAATCTACCTGGTTTAATTTATAGTAATACACTACATTGGGCTTAACAGTGTTGTCGTTATATGCATACTGTTTTTCCGATGTTGAGTTATTACTGCCATTTACCCATCCTATAGTGGTAAAGTTAATGCCATCTTCACTTCGTTTTACTTCAAACCCGCGGTTATTAATTTCAATAGCTGTTGCCCACATAACATCAATTGATGATTGGCGGCCCTGAGCGGTAAGGCTTGTTATTTTTACCGGTAAGGCATTGCTTGTGCCTGCTCCTTTTAGCGAGAAGTGAGCTGACATTCCGTTGTACTCTCCGCCCGGTATCCCATCACCAGCGTAGCAACCCGCATTTTTGGTATAAGTAAGCAGGTCGGCTATGTTGGTTACATCTTCAATATTTGTATTCCAAACCATGGCTGAAGGGTCGGTGCCATACGATGCATCAAATTTTACTGTGCGTATTTGGTCGAATGCCAGTACGCCAAGGTTGTGAAAACTATTAGGGAACACCTCTACCGAATAGGTGTAAGCATTGTTGCTGTCATCTGCGGCAAAACTCCAGTAACCATGGTCTATTACCGAGTTTTCCAGTATCAACCATTGCGGCGCGCTGTTGTTGCAAGGGTTGGCTTCAAAGTAACGATTATAGCCTGGGTTAATGTAGCCGTTGCCATCGCACTGCGTGCATTGTTGGGTTATTATGCCTGCGGCACCTGTGGCGCTGCTGCTTCCGTTGTTAAATTTACCTGTAATAAATCCACCATTAGCTGGTAGGTGGTTAAGGTTAATTCGTACTGCATTAAAGCCTTTATCGGCAGTACCTATAGGGAAATCGTAGCTGGTGGCAGCTTCTATTTTGCGTTGCAGGCCTCCATCGGCACTGCCGCGGTTACCTTTGGTTAATATATAGGCAGTTGAGGGTGCTCCGTTTATTTGCATGGTTGCATGGCCGGCTATGGCACCTGCATCGCCGTTGGCTATAGTCATCAGGTACTCGTTGTTATCGGTATAGGTTTTAATAAGCCCCTTTTGGTTGTTGTTGGTATAATAAGCGCTTGGGTTGTAGGTGCTTGTAGTAGTGGTAGTGCCAAATACCAGCGAGCCATCTACTTTTACACCTGTTTGCATTTCTACGGCATCGCTGCTTTGTGCTTTATCTATTACAAGGTTATAGAATGAAGCATTGGCCGAACTCATATTGCCTTTTATGGTTTGCGTGCCATTACCTATAAATTTCACGGCTCTGTCGGTAGATGTAGGGTCGTTATAAACGCCAAAACCAGCACCATTGCTGTTTTCAAAGTTGCCGTTGATCTCAATAATACCATCGTTTTTGAAATCGCCACTGGCGTTTACCAACGCACCCTCTACGTGTATATAGGCGCCTTTTTGCATGTATATGTCAGCGCCTTTATTATAAATCTGGGCTGTAAGTACACCCGGCATAATAGCTGCGAAAGCAAAAAATAGTTTGTTCATTACCTGTTGCATTTGCCAATAAGGTAATGTGTGGCTAAACTATCTGTCAACCGTAGGTTACAAGACATTGCTGGTTTTTAGCATAATACAAACTTTACATTGTCATCTACCCATTATAAAAGTAACTTAACAAGTTGCCTTCCGTTAACAGTTCATACATCAATTTATAGAGAATCGAAACTCAATCCATGAAAAAGAAGATTCTATTAGCAGCAACAACCCTGGCCGTGTTGCTTAACTTAAAACTATCGGCTCAGAACACTGGTATAGGAGAACCCAATCCTGCCAGTAAGCTATCGGTAAAAGGTAACCTTAGTGTAGGATCTACCTTTTCCGGCTTAACCGCTCCAACAGGAGGGATGATTGTAGAAGGTACGCTTGGCTTAGGTACAGCCCTGCCCGACCCCAACTCTATATTAGATATGGGCAATAGTGGCAAAGGTATTGTAATGCCAAAGCTTACCAAGGCACAGCGTTTAGCCATACAAAACCCACAAAAGGGTTTAATGGTGTTCGATGCCGATTCTAATACCTTGTTTTTTCACAACGGTACCAGCTGGTTAAATTTTCCGGCTATCGACCAGATTAACAACGTAATAACCAATATTTCCGGCGCCAACGGCACATCGCTTTTAGGCGGTATATTGGGTGGCGGTGTAACAGGCCCTACCGGCCCTGCCGGCGAGGGGTATGGTTCAACATCTACCACACCAACGTTAATTGGTACCGGCACAAAAATACTTACTACCGAAGCCGGCCAGGCATGGCAGGTAGATGACCGCGTAAGAGTATCAAACAGCACCAACAATTATATGGAGGGTGTTGTTACTGCATATGTAGGTAGCCTGCTTACTGTAAACGTTACCAAAGTAAGTGGTAGTGGTTTGCTAAGCAGCTGGCGTATAAGCCTGGTAGGCGATATAGGCCCTACTGGCCCAACCGGCCCTGCCGGTACTGCCGGTGCTGCGGGCCCAACAGGTGCGGCTGGTGCTGCAGGAGCTGCGGGCGCTACTGGTCCAACGGGCGCGGCAGGTGCAGCAGGCGCTGCAGGTACAGCCTGGCTATCGGGTACTGTAGCCCCTACAGGCGGACAAGGTGTATTAAACGATTTTTACTTAAATACTGCAACAGGTGCCTATTATAAAAAGACAGCTTCTACAACCTGGACCCAACAGGGCACATTAGCCGGAACTGCCGGTGCTACCGGTCCTACTGGTGCAGCAGGTTCTGCTGGAGCCGCAGGCGCAACTGGCCCAACGGGTGCTGCTGGTGCCGCCGGAGCCGCCGGTGCAACTGGCCCAACAGGTGCTGCAGGTGCAGCCGGTGCCGCAGGCGCAACTGGTCCAACAGGTGCAGCCGGTGCAGCAGGCGCTGCAGGTACAGCCTGGTTATCGGGTACTGTAGCTCCAACCGGTGGACAAGGTGTATTAAACGATTTTTACTTAAATACTGCAACAGGTGCTTATTTTAAGAAAACTGCTTCTACAACCTGGACGCAACAAGGTACGCTTGCTGGTACAACGGGTGCAACCGGCGCAACCGGTTCAGCTGGTGTGGCAGGTGCAACTGGTCCTACTGGTGCCGCAGGTGCTGCTGGCACAGCTGGTGCAACTGGCCCTACCGGTGCTGCTGGTTCAGTTGGCGCAACAGGTCCCACAGGTGCCGCAGGTGCTGCCGGCTCAGCAGGTGTTACCGGCCCTACCGGTGCTGCTGGTGCAGTAGGTGCTGCCGGTGCCAATGGTTCAACATGGCTTACGGGTTCAGCGGCTCCAACCGGTGGTCAGGGTGCTGTAAACGATTTTTATCTGGCTTCTTCTAACGGGTCGTACTATAAGAAAACAGGTGCCAGCACCTGGACCTCTCAAGGTAACCTTAAAGGTTCTACTGGTGCAACGGGTGCTACCGGCGCAGCCGGCTCGGCAGGTGTTGCAGGTGCCACTGGCCCCACAGGTGCAGCGGGCGTAGCTGGTGCTGCAGGTGCTGCTGGCCCAACAGGCCCAACCGGCGCAGCCGGTAGTGCGGGTGTTGCAGGTGCAACAGGCCCTGCGGGTGCAGTAGGTGCCACCGGCCCAACCGGCCCTGCCGGTACAAGCGGCTGGAACCTGACCGGTAACAGCGGTACAACAGTTGGTACCAACTTTATAGGTACTACCGATAGCAAGGACCTGGTATTTAAAACCAATAACACCGAAAAAATGCGTATTCAGTCTAACGGCCTGATAGGTATTGGTTGTACTACCGTTCCAAGCAATAAATGGATTGTGGCTTCTAACGTAGCCAGCCCAACCTTTAATAGTGCAGGCAACGGCTTTGGCGCCTGCTTTAATGGTGGTGGTGGTTTTTATGTAAAAAATAATACCGATGGTGTAGAAGGTAAATACGAATCGTGGGATGGTAAAATTCACCTGGGTGTAGCAAGCGCAACTTATGCCCCTCTGGTATTCTACGTTGAAGGCTCTACCGAAGCAGCACGATTGGATGTAAATGGCTACTTTGGTATAGGTAACAGCGCTCCATCGCAAATGCTGGAAATTACAGATGGTAATATACTGGTATCTAACACCGGTACTGCAGGTCAGCTACGTTTACAGGAACCTGCCGGATCTGGCAGCAACTATACCGGCTTTAAAGCACAGGCACAAAGTGCAAACATAGTTTACACACTTCCTGCAGCCGATGGCTCTAGCGGCCAGGTGCTGTCTACCAATGGTTCGGGTACACTATCGTGGAGTAGCGTAGCAAGTGGTAGCTATATTAATAACGGTACAAGTGCTCAAAGCGGTGCTAACTTTAATATAAGCGGCGCCGGTACTATTGGCGGTGCACTTACTGCGGGTAGTGCAAGCATAAGTGGTGCGGCTACCATTGGTGGTTCGGCAACAATTAGTGGTGCCGCTACCATTACAGGTAATGCAGAAGTTGGTTCGCTAAATGTAGATGGTGCTTTCTCGGCCCCTATAGTTACTACCAGCAGCAACGTTACTTTAGGTAGCAGCGATTATACTGTAATATTAACAGGTAGTACACCACAGGTTACACTACCTTCTGCCTCTACAACTACAGGCCGTATGTATGTAATAGTAAACCAAACATCTGGCTCGCGTACAATCAGCCAATACAAAAACTTTTCTAACAACAACACAACTACTGTACCGGCCAACTCGGCAATTGTAGTGCAAAGCAATGGTACCAGCTGGTATCAGATACGTTAAGCTATACAATCACAATACTGAAAAAAGCCACCCCGTAAGGTGGCTTTTTTTATTTTCAGCCCATGATTACCTGGCAGCTAAAAACGTTTGAAGAGTTAACAACTACCGAACTATACCACATACTGCAATTGCGTTGCGAGGTTTTTATTGTTGAGCAAAATTGCCCTTATCTCGATCCGGATGGCAAAGATTTTAAATCGCATCATGTAATGGGTTACCATAATGGTACGTTAGCAGCTTATGCGCGGCTGGTAAAGCCTGGTGTTAGTTACGCCGAAGTTTCTATTGGCAGGGTTATTACGTCGCCGGCTTTCAGAAAAATGAATTACGGCAGG
>JBJOOW010000134.1:0-4741 GCA_046051095.1 Bacteroidota bacterium
TTTATGATTTTATGCGGCATTGCAGAGTATTCGAATGCTTTGGCAACAATAGCCTTCTGCTCCTGGCTGTGTACCTTTTTAAAGCCGGTAGCAGGCGAGGCAGAGTTTTTACGGGCAATTACCTGCATAGGCAGTTTATCGTACATACGGTTTAGTATAAACGACCATGCGCCCATGTTCTGCGGTTCTTCCTGTACCCAGCATACAGTTGCTTTATTGTGTTTGGCAGTAAGCTCCAGCATTTTATCCTGTGGTATAGGGTATAGCTGCTCTACGCGTGCTATAACTACATCGGTAACGTTGTTCTGCTCTTTGTACTCTAACAGGTCGTAGTAAATTTTGCCCGAGCAGAACAGCACTTTACGGGCTTTGCCTTTTACATCATCTACTATCAACTCCTGAAAACCGCCTTTGGTTACATTCTCTATAGGCGATACGCAACGTGGGTGGCGCAGCAAGCTCTTAGGGCTCATTATTATTAGCGGCTTACGGAACTCCCAGTGCATTTGGCGACGTATAGCGTGGAAGAAGTTAGCAGGGTCGCTAACGTTAGCTACAACCATATTCAACTCGGCACATTGCTGTAAAAAGCGCTCTAAACGCGCCGATGAGTGTTCGGGACCCTGACCTTCGTAGCCGTGTGGCAATAACATTACCATACCTGTGCTGCGTTGCCATTTACTTTCACCGCTGCTTATAAACTGGTCTATAATAATCTGCGCACCGTTGGCAAAGTCGCCGAACTGTGCTTCCCATATCACCAATGCATCGGGGCTTGGCAACGAGTAACCGTACTCGAAACCCAGTACACCATACTCACTTAAGTGGCTGTTGTAAACAAAGAAACGGCCCTGATCGGCACCCAGGTTGCAAAGGCGGCAGTATTCTTTATCGGTAGCCTCATCGCGTATTACAGCGTGGCGGTGTGTAAAGGTGCCACGCTTAACATCCTCGCCGCTCAGGCGTATATCTTTACCTTCTAACAGTATAGAGCCGTAAGCCATTAACTCGGCAGCAGCCCAGTCAACCTTCTTTTCTTCCAGCGACATGCGCTTTCTGTCTTCCAGATATTTCTGCACTTTCTTTAAAGGCACAAAACCCTCCGGCACTTTATTAAGGCCTTCTACCAATTTATCGGCAGCATCTTTAGTAATGGCTGTATCGGGAGAATTTTTAAAATCATCGCTGGTAGCTTTACGTAGCTTTTGCCATGCCAGTTCGGTTGGCTGTGCTTTGTATGGCAGTGGTTTCTGTTTAACCGAATCAAGACGGGCCTGTAGCTCATCCCAAAACTCTTTCTCCATACGCTTGGCCATTTCGGCAGTAACAGCACCTTCGCCTTCCAGCTGTTTAACGTATAACTCGCGTGGGTTAACGTGTTTCTCTATCAGCTTGTACATACCAGGCTGGGTAAACTTAGGGTCGTCGCTTTCGTTGTGGCCCCACCGACGGTAGCATACCATATCAATAAAAATATCCTTATTAAACTCCTGACGGTACTGTGCTGCCAGTTCGCAGGCGTATACTACCGCCTCTATATCATCGCCGTTTACGTGCAGCACAGGTGCTTCGATAGTAGCGGCAATAGAGGTTGAGTAATCTGAAGAACGGGCTTCATCAAAATTGGTAGTAAAGCCAATCTGGTTATTAATTACGTAGTGAATAGTACCACCGGTGTAGTAACCCGGCAGTTTAGCCATTTGCAATACCTCGTATACTATACCCTGACCAGCCACAGCGGCATCGCCGTGTATAATAAGTGGCAGTATTTTATCGTAATCCGATTTATAAATAACATCGGCTTTGGCACGTGCAAAACCTGCTACTACAGGGTTTACAGCCTCCAGGTGCGATGGGTTAGGCATCAGCTTCAGGTATACATCTTTACCTGCAGTGGTAGGGTACTGCGATGCAAAACCCAGGTGGTATTTTACATCACCATCGCCCATGGTAAGGTCGGCCTCTACGTTGCCTTCAAACTCATTAAATATTTCTTCATACGTTTTGCCCAGTATGTTGGCCAGCACATTCAGTCTGCCACGGTGGGCCATGCCTATTACTACTTCTTCTACCCCATTGGCGGCAGCTACCTGTATAATAGCATCAAGGCCGGGTATGGTGGTTTCGCCACCCTCTAGCGAGAAACGTTTTTCGCCAATGTACTTAGTGCCCAAAAACTTTTCGAACAGTACAGCATTATTAAGTTTACGCAGTATATGTTCTTTTTTATTTACCGGGTATTTGTACAGGCTACCACCCTGCTCTATCTTACGGAAGAAATCAATTTCTTCTTTAACACGTACGTAGCCGGTTTCGAAACCTATGCTACCACAGTACAGTTGTGTAAGGCGGGCAATAATATCTTTCAGCGTGCCATTAGGCAGGCCTATTTCGGCACCTATGCTGAATTTTTTATCGAGGTCTTTATCGCTTAAGCCAAAAAACTCCAGCTCAAGATTAGCCTTGCGGTTTTTGCGCGGCTTAAGCGGGTTGGTGTTGGCTATCAGGTGGCCTTTGTTGCGGTAGGCGGTTATAAGGTTATATACCTTAAACTCGTCGGCCGAAAAAGAGGCAGACTGCTTGCCACTAAAGTTTAGCGTGGCAAAGTCGAAGCCTTCGAAAAATTTGCGGAATTCGGGGTCAATCTGGGTGCTGTCTTTCTTAAAATCGTTGTAAAGATTTTCGAGAAACTGCGGTGTGGCGTTGGTTAGAAAACTGTAATTATCCATTTATTGGTAAAAAATTGCCCAAAGAACACCTTTGGGGCTGTCAAAATTAAGTAAAAGTTGGAAAAACAAACACAAATAGCAGATTACACACTATTAAAAAACACAAAAAAGCTATACGGGGCCGACAGATAAAGGTTTTACAAGCCTGCAAACAAAAAGTTTGGAAATTTGGAGCAGAGGGCTATATTTGCAGTCCTTTTTAAAAGAGATATAACAAATGGCACATCACAAATCAGCGAAAAAGAGAATTCGCCAGACTGCAAAAAGAAGACTTGAGAACAGATATTACGCAAAAACTACGCGTAACCTAATCCGCGATTTGCGTGCTGAGAAAAAATCAGCCGAAGCTAAGAAGGCACTACCTAAAGTATTGTCGGCTATAGACAAACTGGCTAAACGTGGAACGATACACGCTAACAAAGCTTCGAACCTTAAAAGCGGTTTGATGAAACGCGTTGCTGCTGCCAAATAATATTGCAGCTTTATAAACCATAAAAGGCGCCTTGTACCCACAAGGTGCCTTTTTTTATTTGTACCCGCCACCGGTTACCATTGTTAGCCAAATTCGGCTATTTTCAGCACTCCAATTTCGCACTATGAAAAAATGGTTACCCCTTTTTGTATTAATTATCACTATTACATTAACCTTCGGGCAAAACAATGTGGGTATAGGTACCAACGTACCCGATGCCTCGTCGATACTAGACCTTAGCTCGAGCAGCAAAGGCTTTCTGGCACCGCGAATGACCACTGCCCAACGCACCGCCATAGCTACACCGGCAGCAGGCCTGCTTATATACGATACCGACTTTGGCTGCTACTTTTATTATAACGGGGCGTGGACCTCGCTATGCCAGCTTAGCGGCCCTACCGGCGCTACGGGTGCTACCGGCGCTGCAGGTATTACAGGGCCTACCGGCGCAACCGGCCCCGGCACTATATGCCCTACTGCCAGCAGCGGTTATGTAACCATGTTTACCTCGCCCACCGATATGTGTAACTCGGTACTTTTTCAAAGCGGTACCAACGTGGGTATTAATACTACTACACCAAGTGTTGCTTTACAGGTTAACGCCACCAGCGCCATAGGTATGCCTGCGGGTACTACTGCCCAGCAACCGGCCGGTGCACCCGTAGGTGCTACCCGCTATAATACTACACTGGGCGTGCTGGAGGTATACACCGGCACCTGCTGGCAAAATGTAAATACCCCACCGGTTGGCTCTACTTACATACAGTGGTTTAGCGCCGCCGACCCTAACACCTTATACCCCTGCACCCAATGGGTAAGCACCGATATTGCCAACGGCGAGTTTATACGCGCCTGGGGCGGTGCCAGCAACGTAGCAGCCGGTGGCCCACTTAGCGGCGCCCTGCAAACCGGTGCCGTGCTCGATCATCAGCATGTGCTTACAGGTAGTATTGACGGCTCGGGCGCATTGGTAACAAGCAGCAACGGAGCGCACAACCACGCAGGTTCTACATCGGGTGCGGTTACCAACAGCAGTAATATATGGATACCTTACGATGATAACCTAAGCAGCGATGCAGGTAGCGGTTTTAGTGGCGATAACCCCAGCACCTGCGGCAGCGGTTGGGATGGCCGCCCTACAGCCGGTAACTTTATGGGCCGCCTTAGCGATGGCTGCATGGGCCACACGCATACTATTAATACCGATGGCGCGCATACGCATACCATTGCAGACCATACCCACACCAACACTTTTGCCGTAGGTAACATGACGAGTGGTGCCGGTGCCGAAAACCGCCCCGATAACGTGGCGGTGGTGTTTTGGAGGAGGGTGAATTAGTGAAGCCCGGCTGATTAAAAGCAGTAGGTCCTTAAAAGGAGACTACAGTATGCCATGTCTTTGCCATTGAACACAGCATTGAAGTATGAATTAATTTAGTTTGAAATAAAACACATTTAATCCGAAATATAACCGGCAATAAAATATATGAAAAACATCTTACTGGTTCTGTTTTTACTTATAATGCAAATAAGCTTAGCG
>JBJOOW010000135.1:0-6491 GCA_046051095.1 Bacteroidota bacterium
CATTAAACATTTAAGGCTTGGCAGCGAATCTGAACAACGGTGTGCCAGCGCCAGCTGTAGCTGGGTGTTACCCAGTGCCGAAGCACCAAACATACCAATGGTTCCGTTGTTAACGCGGGTACTCTCGTGCGGATAGCCATCGTACATATGGGCTACTGCAGTAGCACCTACCGCTGCTGCATATGCCGAGTCGAGTACAGAAATAATTTTTACCGATTCGTAACCGTCTTCGTGTTTGTTCGAATATTTAGGGTCGGTAGTTGGCAGGTAATCTAACACGTGGCCAAACGGGTGGTAGGCATTTTTGTTCCAGCTATCTGAATACATAGGGAAATATACACCCTCCGACGAGTAACGTCCGCGCATATCCTGTAACATGTAGTTATAACCCAGTATCGGCATTATACCACCCAGTTCATCAAAGTCGCCTTTGTCATACGGAGTACGGGTAAATATAGTAGGTAGCTGATAGGGGTTAGGGTTAGGCTGCCCGTTAAGGCTATCGTATATTATAACCTGCGCACCGTATGGTATAAAGGTAACCGGATTAGTTACCAGATCGGTACCCAATATATTGATGGTGCCTAAGTCTACCACCAGCGAGTCGCGCAAACGGGGCAAATACACATCGGTAAATAGTTTAACACCATCGGGCATTACAAAAGGCACAGTTACCTTGGTACTAAACTCCTTCAGGTCATCTAGCTGACCGTTGGGGACCTGGGCCCTTAATGAAAACTGCATAGCAATAACTGCCAGTAACAGGGTCGAAATTCTTTTCATGCAGAGGGGACTTTTAAGTGAGATGTTTTGTTACAAAAAATTTTGAGCCGTTAATGTTAACAATAAGTTTTCAAATTATAAAATGTATTTAACCGGTTAACATGCCATTGGTTAAACTTACAGGCAAACGAAAATGTGTTAACCCACCCCAGGCACAAGCAATTGTTTATCAACCACTTAAAAAATCTTCATGTTAACCCACCCCTTGCCCTCGCTAACCACAAGTGCATCAATACATTATATTTAATTAATTATTAATTTGTTTTCTTTTTGCATTATACCGCACACCGCTGCTTGTACTGTTTCCCAAATCGGCAGCATTCTTACTGTTTGCCCGATTGTAAAAAGCAGCAGCGATATAATTGCATTAAATAAAATTTAATACCATGTTCAGATTACTACTAACTGTTACTACTGCTGTATTACTAACAGCATCGTGCTCTAAAGAATTTACAAAAAAACACAACGCCCACTTTAAACTAAACGGTACCGATTATTCGTGCAACGAAGATGCCACCACTGCAGGTTATTACAGTGGCGATAGCCTGCTGAACATAAACGCGTTTGCAGGTGCTTCTTCTACATTAGGGGCATCTGTAGTTGTAAACCTGCGTAAGGTTGGAACAGATGTACAAATATCTGCCAGCCAGAGCGGGTGGTATGGTCAGCTAACCGGCAGTGCCCGCTATATACCGGTTAGTGGCAAATGGAAAATTACCAGCCATAAAGAAGGCAACCCTGCCAGCCGCCATACCGAGGGTAATTTTGAGTTTGTTGCTGTTAACGAATACAACAATACCGATACCCTACGGGTAACTGAAGGCTATTTTTATGTAAACAATTACTAATAGGCTCTCCGTTTTCTGTAAACAAAAAGGGCCGCCAATGGGCGGCCCTTTTTGTTTTATGTGCAGCGGTTTAATTAACCTTGATAAACCGCCCTATTGGTTGTTGTTTACCATTAGCTACCGCACGTATAAAATACATGCCCGGTTGCAGGGCGCTTACATCGGCCACTGCCTGGTACGATAAAATACTAAACGGCAGGCTTATTGCCTGGCCCAGATCATTTACTGCGGTTATATGCTCAAGGGTAGTATTGTCTTCAAACCCAATGTTTATAGTACCGGTAGCCGGGTTGGGATAAATGCTGAAATGGCCCTGTGCAATATCGCTAATGCCAACGGTGGTACAGCTATCGGCCTGTTGCAGTGGTGTTACAAACGATTTCATAGCCAACACAGCAAACTGTGCACACTGAAAGTGAGGCAGGGTTTCGCTGGCACACAGGGTATCGAAGTTGGTAGCCCCTTTTGCTTTAAACGAATCGTACAATACAACCGCATTGCGTGGATTCACTTCTTCGTCGGCACGGCAAAACACAATTTTTACCGGGCAGTTGGGCCTCCAGTCGTATACATCGTTATCTTTTAATGCCAGCCTGAAAGGGTGGTTAGGGTTAGCCGTAAACGAGTCAATCATTTCATCTTTAAAAATGTGTTTAGGCACACTCGGCATCTGCGCGTTTATCTGCCCCATATCATGGTAGCCATCAAAAAGTGGTGGCAGGGTAACATCGTACGGCGATTTCAGGTAATCGGAAGGGCTGTTGTAAAAATGGTAACGCTGGTTCCACGAAAACACCAGGTATGGCAGGTAGCCCGGCACGGCATAATCCGAATCAGATAGCATAACATCTACCATTACACCCGATAGGTCGTAAGGTCCGCTCATAGGCACCGATGCAGTAACATTAAACTCGTTGGGCAATTGGGTTTGCATGGTTAAGTGGGTAGCCATGGTAGTGTGCCCCCCTTGCGAGTAACCACTGATAAACACCTGCCCGTTAAGGCGGTAGTTAAGTTCCGGTGCCAGTTCGCGGGCGGCTCGCAACAGGTCGATAGTTGCGCTGGCCTCGGTGCGGGCATCCTGGTATGGGTGCAGTAACCCTTGTGGTGCATCGCCCAACCCAATATAATCGGGCGCGGTAGATACATAGCCCAGCGAACCCATTACCATGCTTATCATGGCCTCGCCACCATTGGCACGGCTGGGTACACCCTCGCGGTGGCTGGTGGTGCCGTGGCCAAAAGTAGCCAAAGGCAGTCTACAGGTAGCGTTGGTTGGCACCGTTAGCAAACCGGTAGCAAAAATTGTTGTAGAGTCGATAGAGGGGGTAAAGTAGCGTACTTTGTACACATCAATATCGTAAATGGTGCCTACAAAGGCAGATGGTACTCCGTTAGCCTCCAGGGTAGAATCTAACTGTGTTTTGGTAAGCGAAAACAGGTAATACACGCTATCTACAATAGCGGCGTTAGAAAAACTTAATGAAACAGATAATACTGCAGCGAGTAACAATTTTTTCATAGTGAAACAGGGATGTTTTAGATGGTTAACCGAAGAGACAACTACCAAACTTAAGCTATTTTTATATTGGCTTTACAATATGCTGACAATAAATTAATTGCGAACTTTTCGCGTTGGTTTCGCTGCCAGCGGATAATCCGTACAGGGTGTTACGTAACCAACTGACTACTAAATTCTACCATTACAACAACCAACTGGTAAAAACGGTTTTATATCATTTTGCATTTTCTGTTTTTACTTTACATTCGCACCCGTAAAACATAACCAGACATGAGCAAAGTAATAGCCGGCATTTGTACTATAGTAGGTGGTTTGCTAACCCTGTACTTCACTTTCGTATTGCAAAACTCGTCGTATAACTTAGACTATAACGACCCAAAACTGCACATGAGCATGTTCCAGACCGGCCAGATGGTGCCGCTGGTATTAGGCATTTTTCTGCTTACAGTTGGCCTTACATTCTTTTTCGTAGCCAGAGAAGCTAACCCTGGCATAAAAGACTAATAGTACTGCACTGGTAACACAGTAGCGTTACACATAAAACAGAAAGAGCGCACGTCCATTTATTGGGGTGCGCTCTTTTTTATGCTTTTGGGCCAACCTATACTTTACTAAAACCGGTACCTGAAACCACCGGTTACTCCCACGTTGTATTTGCGTTTATCCTGCACGCCTATTTTGCTAAGGCCCATGTAAAACACCGGCTCGGCAAACAGGGTAAAATGGTTACGGGCTATATACTCAAACCCTGCACCGGCATAGTACGATGCGTAATAACGTTTAGCGCTAACAGCAAAATCGTTGGTAGTGCTTACGCTTAAATTAGTACTGGCCAGGCTGCCCACTGTTTTTACATCGCCGGTAAAGTCGTTCGCCCCGGGGTACATACCCATAGGGTCGTTTGCTATCGAGTTGTATACCGGTGTATCCTGCACGGTGTAGTTAAAGGTTTCTTTCAGCTTAATATGGTTAATAATACCTGTGCTTATATAAAACCTGAAATTCTGCTTAACCACCGGGTATACCTTTATACCAATAGGTATAGCTATTTCGCTTATGTGGCTGTTGTACTTAATTGGCGCCACCGGATAGTTTACTGCCTTAGGTTGTTTTACTTCAAAAGCCGTTTGGCCATACAGTACACCGTTGGTAATAGCTATGCGGTTAATAAAAGTAAAGTCGTGCGTAAAGCCCACCATCCAGGTAGGGGTTTTATAAAACATGTTACCGGCGCTACCACCTTCGGTACCCACCGTGGCACCGCTTACATGCGCTGCCACACCCAGCGAGTAATTAAATACCTGCTTACGCGCTTTGGGCAAAACATTTTCTTCCTGCTTATCTATTGCTGTTACAGCATTTTCGGTAACCGGTGCCTGCAGCAGTGTGGTTTCCATATGTTGTATATAAAGCAGCTCTGGTTGTTGGGCTACACCGGTAGCGTTGTTTAATAGTGTAACCTCTTGCTGCGCAGGGTTTGTTATAGCAGCATTGCTTGTTGCAGTGGTGGTTGTGTTTGTAGCTTTGCTGCTCGCCGGTCGCTTACCCGTAGTTTGCGCACTTACGGCTTTATGGCTGTTGTTATTACCGCTGCGGTTAAATGCAATAAATCCATCGGCAGGTTGTGTGCTACTGGTTAAAGTGGTTTTTTCTTTTTTGCTGCCACCACCCTTAGCTATTACATTTTTATTCTTCGCCCCAGCAGCTGTTGTTGCGGCATTTTGCATTTTACCTTTTCTACCTCCAATCTGCCTATGGCCGGTTGTATTGTTACTGCTTACTTTTTTACTATCCGCATTTTCTACACCACTACTATTACCTGCCGCGAATTGTTTGTTTCCATTTGTATTGGCTCCTGTCACTATTTCTCTGTCACTCATCACACTGTTACCCTTTGCAGTATTCTCATCTCCCGGCTCTGTGTTTCCGGTTCTGTGCTCTTGGTTCCTGGTTCCTGGTTCTGCTCTCTCGGTTCCCGGTTCTATGCTCTCTGCTCTTGGTTCCTGGTTCTGTGCTCCCGGTTCTTGCATTTGTGCCACCTGCTTGCTGTGCTCTGCCACCCGGCCATACTCAAACACGCCTATACCCAGCAGCAGGGCCGCGGCAATGCCACCGGTCCACCACCAGATAAAGAAACGCCGTTTCTTCTTGTTATCCAGCAGCGCCTCCATCTTATCCCAGGCAGCCGGGTCAAATGCCGGCTCTATACCCATAAGTTTTTCGCGCAATTTGTTATCGCTGTTATCTGCCATACAACACTACTTTTACTTTATTCAGTTGAATAATTTTTTCCTGTAACCGCGCCCGCGCCTTGGCCAGGTTGCTTTTGCTGGTGCCTTCGCTAATACCCAGCATTTCACCTATCTCGGCATGGTTATAACCTTCTACTACATATAAGTTAAACACCGCACGGTATGCCGGTGTAAGCTCGTTTACCATCTCCAGTATCTGTTCGGCACTTAGGTCGGCCAGCACATCGCCGGTATCTTCTACATATACCGATTTTTCAATATCGCTGTGCTGGTGGCGCATTTCGCTGCGCAGGTAATCTATGGCGGTATTTACTACTATGCGGTAAATCCATGCCTCCAGGTTTCCGCCTTTATCGGCAAACTTTTTTATCGAATCGAAAACCTTTAAAAATGCCATATTCAGTATTTCGGTAGCCTGCTCGCGGTGGCTGGCGTAGCGCATGCATACGCCCATCATCTTGCCAAAGTAGCGTTCGTATAAACGCTTTTGTGCAAGGCGTTCGTTTTTTACGCAGCCTTTTATCAGCTCTTCTTCCGTCACACTAAATATTATTTTCATGTCTAAGGTAGCTATTTAACCCGGTAGTGTAGCCTTGTTACGCCGCCGGATAAAGGGCTTATTATTTCTCTACTGCTATTTTACTTAATAGGGTTATGTTAGTAAGGTTGCTGTAATCATACTGGTACAAGCCGTCTTCGCCAATCATCAGCAAGTGCTGGTTAAACGGTATTACATCGGTAGCCTGTATGTTGCCGGCGGTCATTACAGGTGTGGTGCTTATAGCCTCGGGGCTGGTAGCATCAAACACTTTAAGCCCGGCAGTACCATCGCATATAAACAGCGTATTACCATCTTTACCCAAACCATGCGGGTTGCTCATTTGCACTGTATGTTTTAAGGTTGGTGCAGCCATATCCTGTATGTCTACTACCTCCAGCTGGTTAAAGTCGGTATTGCACGGTGTGCCGCTGCGCAGGGTTATGTAGGCATAGTGGCCATCTACTATTACAGGGTCGCAGGCGGTGCCATGTATATAGGTAGATACATACTGAGGCGAAGCCGGGTTGCTGATGTTGTAAATAAAC
>JBJOOW010000136.1:0-7242 GCA_046051095.1 Bacteroidota bacterium
GATCCACCTTCAATTGTAATAACTATGGAAGAGGCCACAATTTGGTTAAACCAAATTGTAGATATAGGGAAAATTCTAATTAAGATGCGTAAGGCATTAAATGTTGAAGTATCTATTGGGCTCATAAATTTTCTTTTACAAGAGGAGGCTATTTTTGTTCCTTTCAAGACAGGGCAACGCGAACCTTTAAATCCAAATCGTCAAGAGGATTATTATTCATCTACTTGGCCTAAAATACAAACTTGAAAATCTCTCAGTTGTTCCGAGTGTTCCGCAGGACAACTCGGAACTTACTAATAAATAAGAGTATTTACTCTGATGAACCGCTGGCGCCGTTGCCACACGTCTTTGAAGTGTGACTACAAACAACTAAATATTTATCTTCATTACCTAAACCATCTCAATGTCCAAAGTAAACCTTGCCGAAAAACTTGCATTGTTTAACGATTACTGGTCACCGAAAATAGTAGGTGAGTTAAACGGGCAGCAGGTTAAGCTGACCAAATTTAAAGGCGAGTTTGTGTGGCATAAACACGACCATGAAGACGAGCTTTTTCTGGTTATTAAAGGCAGCTTTAAAATGGAGTACCGCGATAGAACAGAAACTATAAACGAAAACGAATTTGTAATAGTACCGCGTGGTGTAGAGCACCGCCCTGTAGCCGATGAAGAGGTTTCGGTAATGCTGTTTGAACCGGCCACTACCCTTAACACCGGCAACACTACAAGCGAACTAACCAAAGCAGAATTAGACAGGATATAACTGCTTTATCTCGCTAATCCTAAAATCTTATAATACTGATTCAGATAAAATGCTTTCTGCATTCTCCAGCCTTTCTCCGCGGCTCCGAGCGAAACCAATTCCTACACTGCATTAGCACACGCCATACCATCCATAGCGGCGCTTACTATACCACCGGCATAGCCGGCACCTTCGCCGCAGGGCAGCAGATTGGTTATTTGCGGGTGGCGCAGTGTTACTTTATCGCGCGGTATGCGCACGGGGCTGCTGGTGCGGCTTTCTACGCCTATCAGCACGGCATCGTTGGTTCGGTAGCCGCGCATTTTTTTGCCAAAGTCTACCAGCGCTTCGCGCAGGCTGTTGGTTACAAATTGCGGTAACACTTCTTTAAGTTCTACTGGTACTATACCCGGCAGGTAGCTGGTGCGTGGCAAATCTTTCGATTGCTTGTTTTGTATAAAATCTTCTACGCGCTGTGCCGGTGCCTGTATACTACCGGTGGCAGCAAAGGCTTTCTGTTCTACCTGTTTCTGAAACTCCAGCGCAGCCAATGCACCATGTTTACTGTACTGTTTCCAGTCGGCCACATCTACCGACACTACCATGCCGCTATTGGCAAACGGGCCGTTGCGCGCACTGCTGCTCCAGCCGTTTACAACTGTTTCTCCACCTGTGGTGCTACACGGCGCTATTACCCCACCCGGGCACATACAAAATGAAAACACCCCGTGGTTACAAGCCTGCGTTACCAAACTGTACGACGATGGTGGCAGAAAATTACCCCGCTCTGGCCGCTTGTATTGTATGCTGTCAATTAATGCCTGCGGGTGCTCAATACGTACACCCAGCGCAAACGGCTTGGCCTCTATAGCAATGTGTTTGCGGTGCAGCAGTTCAAATATATCGCGGGCGCTGTGGCCGGTAGCCAGTATAAGTTGCTGGCAGGGTAGCACATCGCCATCGGCACAAACTATATGTGTAATGCGGTTATCTTCTACCGTAAAGTCAACCACCTTTTTATTAAAGTGTACTTCGCCGCCCTGGTCAAGTATGCTTTGGCGCATAGCCTCTATAATGCGCGGCAGTTTGTTGGTGCCTATGTGCGGGTGCGCCTCGTAGCCTATGCGTTCATCGGCGCCGTGCTGTATCAGCACATCCAGTACTTTCTTTATGTCGCCGCGTTTGGTACTTCGGGTGTACAGTTTACCATCGCTGTAGGTTCCGGCACCACCTTCGCCAAAGCAATAGTTGCTATCGGGGTCTACAGTTAGCGTGCGGTTAATTTTCGATAGGTCGCTAACCCGTTCGCGCGCCTGTTTGCCACGCTCCAGTATAATGGGCTTAATACCGCGCTCCAGCAGTTGCAGCGCAGCATACATACCGGCAGGGCCCATACCAATTATATGGCAGGTTTTGGTATTGCTTACCGGTTGGTAGTTAAAGGTGCGTAGCTCCGGCTGATAGGTTTCGCCGGTGCGGTACACGTCCACCTTTAGCAGTATTATAATCTGTGGTTGCCGCGCATCCATTGATTTGCGCACCGGGTGCACATGCACTATCTCGTTAAGCGGTATACGGGTAATGGCAGCGGCCTGCTTTTTTATCTCGGCAGTATCGGCCGCCTGTTCGGGCGTAAGTTTCAGTTCTACAGTTATGGGCATGGTTAGGTATTTATCCTAATAACAGCGGCAAAGGTACAGTAAGTACGGCTTAAAGTTAGTGTTATTTTGCGTGCTGTTTTACAACTGTGTTCTGTAATGTATTGGCGTACAGGCCATATAAACCTGCCCTAATTTGTATACTACTTGTTTTACATTGTTAAAAGGGGCCCTGTAATAGCAGGCTTATTGTTATCTTAGAGGTAACAAAAACAATCCAGTAGTCTGAAAGCAGAAACCTATAAAGATCTGACGGACGAGGAGTTAATTCACCGGTACCGTAATTCTCACGAAACAACATACGTGGGAGAGCTTTACCAGCGCTATACCCACCTGGTATACGGCGTATGCATGAAATATGTACAGAACGAGGCGCAGGCCGAGGACATGACCATGCAGATTTTTGAAAAGCTGATACAGGACCTTAAGAAGCATCACGTAACCACGTTTAAGCCCTGGCTGCATATGGTAGTTAAAAACCATTGCATGATGCATTTCCGCAAAGAGTCAAAAGATGATAAAAAACGCTCTAAACTAAGGTTCGAGTTAAATAATAATGTGGAAAATGAACCTGTTGATCATCTACTGGATGCAGAAGAAAAACAGAAGGAGGCTGCCGACAAGGAATTTGTGTTGCAGTACCTGAAAGAAGGAATAGATGAACTGAAAGAAGAACAACGAACGTGTATAGAATTGTTTTACCTGAAAGATTGTAGTTATAACGAAATATCGAACGTAACGGGCTTTACTACCAACGAGGTAAAAAGCCATTTGCAGAACGGTAAGCGTAATTTGAAGAATTATATAACCTCTAAAAACAATGAGGCAAAAAACGGATAAAATAGTACTGGCCGAGCATGGTGTTGTGCGCGAGGAAGCCCTGTTGGCTTACCTGAACAACGAGCTGGGTGCAGACGACGTGCAGCAGATGGAAAAACTGCTGGCCGACGACCCGTTTGCCCAGGAAGCCCTGGAGGGCTTAAAACAAACTACCAGGGCCACAGCGGCGGCGGCAGTGGTAAATATTAACCGCCAGGTGCGCGAACGCACCGGCGCAAAAGAGGCCCGTATAGTAAAGTTGCACTGGAGCACTTATGCATGGGCCGCTGTTGTGCTGGGTTTACTGATTGGTGTGGGCTTTATTATGGTAACGTTTATTGGCAATAAAAGCCAAAACAACATTGCCATGAACGAACCCGCCAAACAGGAAAATGTAAACCTGCTGGAAGAACAAAAGCTTGCAACACCAGAAATTGTATCTGCAACACCAACAACAGATTCAACTGCGTTTAGTATGCCAGCCATACAAAACCTTACAGATGCCAATGCAGTATCGCCAACAGATGTTAATGGTAAAAAGGATGCAGGAACAACAAAAACAGAGAACAACAACATTGCTTTAAATGGAACAAGCGCAACAGTGTCAGCTAACAACGTTGGTGCTGTTTCTACCCCGGGTACTTATTATATGAATTCTACTATTGTGGCAGATGATAAAGGTACAGCACCGGCTGGTAAAGTTCCAGCAAAACAAGGGGCAACTAATACATATGGTTATACCCCTACCAGCTTGAATGATGAGAGTACCGATGGCCGTACTGTACTTAAAAACTCTGCACCGGCAAGCGCTGAACGCAAAGCACCGGCACCAGAATTAAAGAAAGACAAACAGGTAGCGGCGTACACAACCCAACCGGTAGTACGGGGTAGTATAATAGAAAAAGAAGAAGCCGACCGCGTAACGGTTATTACTATGGATGATGCCATGAAGAGTTTTAATAATCAGGATTATAAAACATCATCGGAGCAGTTTGGCGAAATACTTAAACAGCAGCCTAACAACGCCGATGCCCTTTACTTTGGCGGCATTAGCGATTACCTGAACGGTAACACCAAAAAGAGCGAGAAGAATTTTGATAAGTTGCTGAAAGAAGGCAACCGATACACCGAAGGCTCTAAATGGTACAAGGCCAACATACTGCTTAAAAAGGGTAAGAAAGACGAGGCTAAGAAACTGTTGGACGAACTTGCCAACTCAAGCGGCTCGTACCGCGAACGCGCAGTTAAAAAGAAAGCTGAGATAGAGTTTTAATATTCCTGATAAAACACAAACAGCCATATAAAACCTATGGCTGTTTGTGTTTTATAGAGGCGTAATAGCCTTTAAAACCTTAGCTTCGTCCAGTAGATATACGTTTTACCTAACTGTCCGCGTATCCAGTTTTTCTTTCGTTTGGCAATGTCGCTGCTGTAATTCATTACTACATAGATGTTGGCATCTACCTGTGCTATGCCGGCGTATGCATTATCGCCTGTGCTGGGAAAATCGATAACCGGTGTAACCGTAAGGCTATCCTTATCAAACTTATATAATGCTGTTACCTTGCGGGTAATGCTATAGCGTATAAGGTTGCGCAAGCGCCCCTGCTTATCATTTTTGCGGTTCTTTACTTTATCCATATCGCCATCTACGTTGCGGCGGCTTATAAGGTATATATCATCGTTGTGCTCAAACAGCAATGCGCTATCGTATTTGGCTTTGGTGCGGCGTTGCTGCCAGTTACTAAGGTTACGGGCCGGTGCTTTGCATACTAAGGCACCGGTGCCCTCTAAACGCACGGTAGCATACATATCGCCTTTTTTATCAAATATAAATTCGCCTTCTTCGGCATTCAGTATATCTATCTGTGGCTCGGTAGATAAAGTATGCCAGCCGGTGCCATTGGTGCTGTAAAACAAACGCAGGTTGCTGTGGTGGCTGCCTTTATATAAACCGCGACCATAATAGGCCGATAGGTACAGCGTATCGGCACGTATGCGTAAACGCCACGGCACAAAGCCATCCAGGTTTACCGATTGCTGTTCGCTCCAACTGCCATTGCCTGCTTTGCGGGTAAGCAATACTTCGTTGGGTTCAAAACGCATAGGTTTGGTGCCACCGGTAAAAAAGTAAAGGTTTAATGTATCGCGGTACACCGCAAAGCGCGGTTCGCGCACATCGCGCTGTAAGGCAAATTCGGTTTCGTATTGCCAGGTTTCCAGGTCGGCAGAGCTAACCACATACATCACTGCCTTTTTAGATGCAAAGTGCGATGGTGCAGTGCGGAAAGCCAGGTAATAACGCCCCTGATATTTTACTATATCCAGGTTATTGTTGCTGTGTTGTATTTTACATTGTGGGGGCAGCTTGCCGCTGGTGGTAAGGTTTTGCCAGTTGTCGTATTTAACCTGCTGAGAAAATAAGGTAGTTAATTGAAGTAAAAAGCAAAGGGTGGCTATATTGCGTAACATGTGGCAAAAATATTGTTGCTGGTAAATCGTAATAGCATAATGGCAGAAATAAAACACATAAATAACGCAGCGCTTAAAACCATATTGCCCGGATGGAAGGGTAACCCTATGGCTAACGGCCGGTTTATAGACCCCAACAAGCGCTTTGTAAGCAAGTTTACCAACGCCCTGAAATGGAAACTGGGCACCAACGATAAAGCACAGGAAAAGAAAAACGATAAATGGCGGCTAACCGTACGCACCGGTAACGATTTTTTAAAACAGCAGGGCAATACTATTGTGTGGCTGGGCCATGCCAGTTTCTTTTTACAGCTACATGGCAAACGGTTTCTGATTGATCCGGTTTTTGGCCGTATATCGGGCATAGTGCCCCGTTACTCTGCTTTACCATGTTCGCCCGATGATATTACCGGTATAGATTATGTACTGATTTCACACGCCCACCGCGACCATTGCGATAAATCATCGCTGCAAAAAGCGTTTGCACTTAACCCTAACGCAACATTGCTTACCTCGCTTAACACAGGTAAACTGGTGGGCGGTTGGGTAGATGGGTTAAAGTATATGGAGGCCGGCTGGTACCAGCAGTACAACCTGCCCGAGGGCAACCTGCGTATTACGTTTTTGCCTACGCAGCACTGGAGTAACCGGTATATGAACGACATTAACCGCACGCTGTACGGTAGCTTTATGATAGAGGCCGATGGGCTTAATATTTTCTTTAACGGCGATACTGGATATTGCAGTTACCCAAAACAAATAGGCGAGCTGTTCCCCAATATAGATATTGCCATGATTGGTGTTGGTGCTTACCACCCGGCATTTATGATGAAAGACGTACACACCAACCCATACGAAGCGGTGCAGATTTTCCACGATTTAAAAGCAAAAACCTTTATACCCATGCATTACGGCACCTTCGACCTGGCCGATGAGCCACTGGGCGAACCGGTACGAATATTGAAACAACTGGAACAGGAGAAAAAGATAAACGGCGATTTGAAACTGCTGGATGTAGGAGAGGTGTTTAGCATATAACTGCACCAACGCGTTGATGGGCGTTTATATCCGCCAGCAGGAAAAAACGGTGTGGATGTATTCGGCGTATCTTAAAAAGTAATTGGGTAGCACTCAAAGTTTACTGTTTCACAAATTGTTTGCTTAAGATAACCCGGTTATCGCGGTTTAAGTAAGCTGTGTACACACCGGAAGTAAATTTTGAAACATCTATTTTCTGGAAGCCACTATACATAGGTAATTTCTGTTCATATACCTGCTGCCCTGCTTCATTTGTAATGTACATCGTTGCCGCGCCTTTACCCCAATCTATAAACCCATAATCTACCACTACAAATTCACTTGCTGGATTAGGATAAACCTTTATCTGTGCTTCGTCTTCAGATAGCAGCCCAACATGTGTTAATGTATCGCAACCACTGCCGGTTAAAGCACCAAGGCGATAGTTGGGGAAATTGGGCAAACCATACCCTGCATAGGATGGTAAATCAACTCCATGTTGTTTGAATAGGCAGGAGTCGCCTTTTTCGTCAG
>JBJOOW010000137.1:0-3019 GCA_046051095.1 Bacteroidota bacterium
TTAACTCGAGCAGCTATGCAGTAGAACTGGCTAAAAAATTCAACTCGCGCCTGCATGTATTTCACCTGTCTACCGCCGATGAGTTGATACTTTTCCGCAACGATATACCCCTGAAAGATAAACGCATTACTGCCGAGATATGTGTACACCACCTGTGGTTTGATAAAAGCGACTATGCCCGCCTGGGTAGCCGCATTAAGTGTAACCCGGCTATTAAAGAGGCGCACCACAAAAAAGCATTGTTCGAAGCGCTGCTCGATGACCGGTTAGATGTAATAGCTACCGACCATGCCCCGCATACTATTGAGGAGAAAAGCAACAAGTACCTGAAAGCACCTTCTGGTTTACCGCTTATACAACACTCGCTTAATATGATGCTGGATTTTCACCAACAGGGCCATATATCGCTTGAGCGGGTGATTGAAAAAATGTGCCATGCACCGGCTATCTGTTTCGAGGTAAAAGACCGCGGCTACCTGCGCGAGGGTTACTTTGCCGATATGGTACTGCTTGACCTGAACAAAAGCTACACCGTTACCGGTGCACCATCGCCAAACGCTAACGTGCTTTACAAATGCGGTTGGAGCCCGCTGGAGGGCTACACCTTTAAAGGTGCGGTAGATACCACCTTTGTAAACGGCTTTGCAGTATACCGCCAGGGCAACTTTAACGAAAGCCAGCGCGGCATGCGGCTACAGTTCGACCGTAAATAACCATATGCCCCTATTCCAATAAAAAAAGCGTACCGGGTACGCTTTTTTTATTGGAACATGAAAAATGTTAACCCACCACCAACCTAAACAACTAATTAACAGCCACTTATAAATTTACAATGTTAACCCACCCCATTTACACCATCACAGTCGCAATATATCACATTTAAATATTTACATATATAAATTATACATCTTCACGCTTAAAAGGACGTATAATCAAACGTATATTTCGGTCGTAGTTAATGTAGTTCCACAGCCAGTTAATAAACACCACTATTTTGTTGCGGAAACCCACCAGCAGCATCAGGTGCAGGCCCATCCAGGCCAGCCAGCCCATAAAGCGGCCAAAGGTAAGTTTGCCTACTTCTACCACAGCCCGGTTACGGCCCACGGTAGCCATAGTACCTTTATCAAAGTACGAGAACTTATCCAGCGTCCATTGCTTAAGCGTCTTCTTAATATTGCTTGCCAATAGTTGCGCCTGTTGTATAGCTACCGGTGCAATCTGCGGGTGGCCGTTCGGGTAATCTGCCTGCACCATTATAGCTACATCGCCAATGGCAAATATGTTTTCGTAACCGCTTACACGGCAGTAGTCGTCAATAATAATACGGCCGCGTGGGTTAATGCACTCCGGTTTCAGTCCGTTAATCAGCACCGGTTTAATACCGGCAGCCCATATCAGCGCATTGGTGTGTAGTTGCTTACCGGTGCGGGTTTCTACCGTAGTGCCATCGTACTTTGCCACACCGGTGTTCAGCCATACCTCGCAGCCCAGCTCTTCCAGGTAGGTAACAGCGCGTTTGCGGTTGGTATCATTCATAGCCTGTAGTAACTCGCCGCCATTTTCTACCAGCAGCACGCGCATCTTTCTAAAGTCAAGCTCGGGGTAATCGTTGGGCAGCACATGCTTTTTAAGTTCGCACAGCGCACCGGCCAGTTCTACACCGGTGGGGCCTCCGCCAACTACTACATAAGTCATCAACGCTTCCTGTTCTTTAATATCCGTAGTAAGCAGTGCCTTTTCAAAGTTTTGCAAAATAAGGCTGCGCAGGTTCAGTGCCTCGGTTACGCTTTTCATAGGCATAGCATAGCGCTCAAAATCTTTATTACCAAAATAGTTGGTAGTGCTGCCGGTGGCTATAACCAGGTAGTCGTACTTCAGTTCGCCGATACTGGTTTTAATTGTGTTTTCGGCAGCTACAATTTCCTCTACCATCCCCAGCCTGAAATGGAAATTTTTCTGTCCCTTAAATATTTTACGTATAGGGTAAGCAATCGAGTCGGCCTCAAGGCCTGCTGTTGATACCTGATACAGCAGCGGTTGAAACGTATGGTAATTATTTTTATCTATCAGCACCACTTGTACCGATGCATCGGCCAGCTTTTTTGCCAGCTCCAGCCCCCCGAAACCGCAGCCTATTATTACTACGCGGGGTACTTTCACCTGGGGAACGTTAATATACATGGTGCAAAGTTTGCAAACTAAGTTTCAATAAAGCAAAAAACGGGGCACGAAACGTACCCCGGCTACACCCAACCGTTACTTAAGCATACCGAATGGTGAATATGTATTTACTTAGCACCGCTATGCAACAAGCCCCCCTTAAAGAGATAGCCAGCCTGTTTTTACGTATGGGACTGGTATTTGGCGGACCAGCGGTACACACCGCTGTAATGCGGCAAGAGGTAGTGGTAAAACGTAAATGGCTGGATGAACAGCACTTTTTAGACCTGTTGGGCGCTACCAACCTTATACCGGGCCCCAACAGCACCGAGCTGGCCATACACATAGGTCACGAAAAAGCCGGCTGGCGTGGACTTGTAGTGGCCGGACTATGCTTTATTTTACCGGCTGTACTTATTACCGGCATTATTGCTTACCTGTACAGCCTGTACGGACAACTGCCGCAGGTGCAGCCGTTTGTGTATGGTATAAAACCCGCTGTGCTGGCTATAGTACCGGCTGCGGTTTACCCGCTGGCGCAAAAGGCGCTCAAATCGGTTTACCTGGGTATAACAGCGGTAATAGTATTGGCCCTATCGCTGTTACATTTTAACGAGGTGTATTTGCTTTTTGGAGCCGGCTTTGTAGCACTGACATATGCTGCATGGCAACAACACAAAACCACCAACAGCATAATACCGCTTACCCTGCTTAAACTACCTACCATTGCCGTAAGTGGCAACCTGCAATTGTTTCTTATATTTTTAAAAATTGGTGCGGTGTTGTATGGCACCGGTTATGTGCTGTTTGCTTTTTTCGATACAGAACTGGTTTCGCGCGGGTTGCTTAGCAGGCA
>JBJOOW010000138.1:0-6599 GCA_046051095.1 Bacteroidota bacterium
AACTTTCTACTAATAACTATGTAACCGAGTACCCGGTAGAGAAAAAGTTTGCTTCTGTAATGGATGCTACCGGCTTTAAGCAGTTTAATTCAGAGCAGCCAAGTACAGCTATGAACATGTATTGCAGCGTTACAGCTACGGCACTTAAACCTACTATACGCGGGGTTATACATCCAAAATCTAACATGGCATTTACTACTATAGAGGGGGCCAAGGTTTACCTGCTGCGTTACCTTACTGATGATGCAGGCTCATCTAACCAGATAATACAGGCATTAATGGATTGCTGCTTTAACGGTAATATGAGCGATGCCTACGCTTACCTGGGGTTAGATTATGTTCAATCATCGTACAAATACACCCTGCATGCAACACAAATAACCGGTGCCGATGGCCGCTTTGTGTTCGATAACCTGCCCGTTAAAAGCTTTTTTGGCAATAACTACTCGTATGTGGTATGGGTAGAGAAAAACGGTTTTCTTACCGAGGTAGTAAAAGTTGCAGGTGGCGCACCGCTGCTTAAAGGCCAGCAGTTTCCGCTATATATTGATTTGCGCCTGCCTATAGAGGTGAAAGTTAAAGTGCAGCGCGAAGAGGGCGAACAGGGTGTGGCTGCTAAAGTTATTGTTGGCAATGCTTACAGTTGGACCCAAACCGCTGCCGAAAACTGCGGTACCAAAGCCGATGGATATTACAGTTGCGACCATGTTGCTACAGCCCTGTGCCCTACCGGCAAAGTAAAACTATATGTGTACCCCGAAAACCAGGATGCATACCTGCCCGATTCGGTAGAGGTTACTATTAAGCAAAGCAATAACCCAACTATTGTAGTTAAGGTGCGCGAACGCATGCACGATATTAATTTCCTTACATACGATGCCGCTACTAATTCGTTGTTGGCTAAAGAGGGGGCCGTGTTAATGGATGCTAACGTAAACAGCTTTAAAGGTGTGCAAATAACGCGCGACCCCGATAAGCCAGTTATGATAAAAAATGTTGCTGCGCATTGTACGTTCCGCAGCAATGCCACGCAGTTTCAGTTTGCAGTAATGGGCAGCACCGAAACCAACGACCCTTACGTGCCTAAACTGGTAACCGTTAATAGTAACCCGCAAACCTACGAGGGCTGGTGCAATGTTGATGTTAAACTGGATAGGGGCTGTACCTTTACCGGCTACGTAAAAATGAACGGCAAAGGGGTAGAAGGCGCACATGTGTATGTAGATGATTACTACACACAGGGCGTGCCTATAGAAACCACTACCGATGCCAATGGTTATTACAAATTAGCTGGCATACCATTTAAAAAAGATGTAGTGGTATTAGCCTCTAAGCAGGGCTATGTGGGCGATAAAACTGTGCTGTCGTTTACCTCAATGGCCAGTGGTAAAGTGAAACTATATCCCGTGCAGTATAACTATACCAAAAATTTCGAGTTGAAAGATTGCCCGATGGATATTAGCAAACTGCTGGGCTTTAATGTAGAGGTTACCGGTATTACATTCTCGCTTAACGGCGAAAGCAAAATATGCGGCCGCTTTGTAAACCTGGCCGGCAACGAGGTAATAAGCGCCAAACCAAACTCTACGCTCGATTTTACAAACGTTACAGTTAAAGCCGGTACTACCAACGGCCCATCGGGTAAACCAATTGCTGTGCCGGTTTCGCTACCGGTACATACCGATGGTATTACCATGCCGCTAAAAATGTATAGCAAACTTACCGGTACGCTGGTAGCACCCGATTGGTTTGGCGTACAGGTAGATGAAAGTACTATAATGCTGCCCGGCAATAGCAGTGGCCCGGGCGGTATGGGAGCACCGGTAAGTATGAAACTGGGTGTTATGCGCGGTAGTATTTTAGTTAACAGTACCTCGTTTGCCGATGGTATTAAATTTCAGAACACATTTTTCTCTGTACGCCCCAAAGGTGCTACCGATGATGTGTTTGAAGTATTTAACGCAGTAGGTAGCAAACCGGTGGTTACCAATAATGGCTTTACCGTTAAAGACCCTTACGGCAACAACATACGCTATACCTTGTTTAGCCGCTACCCCGGTGCCGAGGCCGATAAAGCCACCAGTACCCTTAGCAGCGGCGATGTACTTAAGCTGGATACCAAACTGCATACCAAACTTAACAACGTTACACCGGCCGATGTGGCGCTACCGGTAGGTATACTGCCGTTTACCCCTTCAAGCGGTCCGTTCCTGGTATCGGGCGATAACAAGAATATAAACATACCATTAGGTAACTGGAGCGTTACCAGCTCCGATTGGTACATTGCCCGCGATGGTGGCCTGATAATGAAAACCGGTAAGCTTAACACTGCTGTATCGGTACCGTTTAAAAACATGAGCCTTACCTACAACGATTTAATGTACGGCGAGTTTGAGTTTAATGGTATGACCCTTGGTGGCATTGTACCTTTAACTATCGAGCCTTCGGCTACACGCACCTTTGGTTTTGACAAAGGTACTATGGGCGGCACCTGGAGCTTTATAGTAATAGCCGGGCAGAATAAAGATTACTGCTCTAGCTTTGGCAACCTGCCGGGCATGAGCGGCTTTAACCTGTTTAAAATACAAAGCATACGCTCGTTCAGCAAAACAGAGCAGGCTAAAGTTGAACTAAAAAACGGTATGGCTCCAATTGGTATATACGGCGTATCTACCTTTGCACCGGGTAGTATGGATGTAGGCTCGGATAACATAGCCGTTATAGGCTCTATCGATTTTAAAGTGCCATCGCTTAGCTACAACAGTAACATGAAACTGATGTGGAAGAAAACCGGCAGCGGCACACAACTGCAATTGCCCGATGCACCAACCTTTAGCCTTAAAACAAAAGGTATACAGTTTAACCACGCCACTACCGATGGCTACGAGCTTAGCAACAATCTGTTTATGATTAAAGGTACGTTGAAGGATGAAAAAACATCGCCTAACAACTATGCTTTTAATGTAGAACTGCGCAAAACACCGGGTGGCATAGTGCTTAAAACCTTCGACCAAAGCAATAAGTTTTACTACACCAGCGGTGGCACACGCGGGTTAGAGAAAGTAGATGGCAGCATGAGCGTAACCGGCGAAAACTGGAACAACTTTGAGTTTAGCGGCGATATGTTTGGTATGGATGGCGGTATTAAAGACGGTCAGAAAAAAGTAAACATTACCATTAAAGGCGATATAGTAGCCAGCCCAGGCAACCAGATTGGTGTAACCGGTGTTAACTCGCCGCTGGGTAAAATAAACTTTGTGTACGATTTTCAGCAGAAGGCCTTTGTGGGTTCATCGCACATGGCATCGGATGTAGAAAGCCAGCACAGCGAAATGGACCTGGAGTTAATGCTGGGCAGCGGCCGCTACTATGTAGCCGGCAGCGGCGAAACCACCTTCCCGCCCGATTTCTGGATTAAAAAAGCCAGCATGGCATTCTTTGCCGGTAAGGTAGATAATTTCCCTACCAGTGTGGCCACCATGTTCAGCAACTTTACGTACGACCACTCTACACCACCGTTCCTTAGCGGTTCGTACATTGGTATAGCAGGTGCCTTTGGTGTAAAAATGCCTATACCTAAAATACCGCAGTTCTCGCTCAACTTTAAGCCGTTTATCAGCATGGGTATCGAGCATGAGATAAGCATTAACGCTATTACATCGCTCAACTTCTCATCTACACCTACACTATCGCTTAACGCCAATGCCTGTGCCTACATTAAAGCGTATGCAGGTGCATCGGTAGGGGTGGGTTGTTTCCACTTAGAGGCTGCCGCCAAAGCCGGTGTGCAGATAGATGGCACCTTTAATAAAAACGCAGCCAGGGTATCGGGTACCGCCGAGCTTAAACTAAGCGGTAGCGGCGAGCTGGGTGTAGGTTGTTGCGATAGCGATTGCGACCACCCTTTCTACTGCCCTTGTATAACCGGTGGCCTGGGTGTATGCTTTAGCGGCGAAATACACGCCAACTACAACACCGGCAGCGGCCTCGATATGGGTAGCGATGGTGTAAGCTGCAGCAGCGGCAGTTGCGGCGACCAAATGAAATGCAACTAGAAGTTAGAAGACGTGAGACCGTAGACAGAAGACAATAGATAGAAGTAAAGTACAAATTAGACAAAAAACACTAAACCCAAAGCGCATAAGCTCTCCCTCTCCTTAAGGAGAGGGGGATGCCGAAAGGCAGGGGGTGAGGCGAAAAAACACATCAAATAAAATATAAGATGATGAGCAGTATTAAAATATTAACCGGCACACAATACAACACAGGCGGCAAAGCAGCCCTCCGCAGCAGGAAGCGGACGATTGAAGGAGGAGGGTTGTTTCGCTACCTGTGTGTGTGCCTGGCTGTACTAAGCAGCCTGGGTAGCTGGGCGCAGCAAAAGCAACTATCGTACGGCGGTGCAGCAGGTATCTATGTGTTTAACCCGTTCGACCCTTGCTCGCCTAAAAAGCCCAACGCCAAAGGTGCCGTAAAGTATAAGCTGGAGAGGAGAGAAGCCGGTGCTGCCTGGCAAACCGTAGGCACCTACAACTGTCCGGTTACCGAAAGCGAACTTACCAACCAGTACCACAGGTACTATAAGTTTGCACTGGCTAAAGAGTTTACTAACCCCAACGCCATACTTAAACTATGGGAGCAATACAACCGTACACCGCGCTGGGATTCGCTGGGCCTGTTTTTTTACGATCGTGCAGCAGCGCTATCTATATGCTATCAGTTTATAGATACTACTGCCCGCAGTGGAGTTAGCTACGAGTACCAGGTAAGCGAGCTGGATAAAAGCGATAAAGCTATAACCACTGTTGCTACAAACGCAGTATCGTACCCTAATAACCGCGCCTTTGCTTCGGTAGCCAAAGCTACAACGGTAGAGGGCACACAAATGCAAGCGCTTATCATCTGGAAACAGGAGACCGGCACACGCCCGGTGTTTTACCGTATTTACCGTAAAGATGGCGCACTCGGCGATTTTGAGTTTTTACAAAACGCTGTCAATATTTCGCGCGATGGCAACACCGATAAGTTTGCGTTGGAACTTCGCGACCGCAGCGTAGGCGCTAACCAAATGTATTTGTACTACGCTGTACCGGTAGATGGTTTAGGCAACACCGGTGCGGCATCCGATACTGTACTGGTTAAAACCTACGAGATGAAAGACATATTTACACCACAGTATTTTGCAGCGCAAAAATTGCCCGGCAAACGTGGTGTGCTGTTAAGCTGGCGTTTGCACCACACGCAAAGCGTAGCGGGTATCGACGTGTTTCGCTGCGATAGTTACGATGGTAACTACACCAAAGTTGGTACAGCCGATGAAAGCGATACCAGCTATACAGATTTAACTGCATCGCCGGCTACTATATACTATTACTACCTGCAAATTGTCGACCGCTTTAGCAAAAGCAGTTTGCGCACGGCACGTACATCGGCGCTGTACGAAGATACACGTGCACCGCGTGCACCACGCTATGTAACGGCCGAAATGCAGGGTAGCAAAGTAAAAGTTAGCTGGACCACCGCCGACCGCGAAATAGCCGGCTACTTTGTTTACCGCTCTACCGGCCACGATACTGTATACATGCTGGTATCTGATTTTATACCGGCTAAAGATTCGGTTACTACGTTTATAGATGAAAGCAACGATTTGCGTTCGCCTTATGGCTACTCGTACACCGTTACGCAGGAAAACACCAGCCACGTAGCCAGTAAGTATGCCTACCCGGCTTACCTTACCGCACAGCTTAAGCAAACTGATGCACCGGTACCTATGCATGTAACCGTTGGCCCCGGCAAAAATGGTTTAATGCTGTTTTGGGATAACATGCAAAACTATACCGGTGTTACCGGCTACAAGGTTTACCGCCGTGTAAATGGCAAAGGCGAACTGGCACCGGTTTCCGAATTCAGCCTTTCGGCCAGCCGCAATTTTTACACCGATACATTGACAAAAGAAGGCAACACATACGAGTATGCGGTGCAAACGGTAATGGTTAGCGGCAACAACTCGGTACTAAGCGATGCTGTAACTTATGTATATGGCGATATGGATGTGGTAGCACCCACAGGCCTTACTTTTGCTTTTACCGATAGCAATACCGGTGTAGAATTAAGCTGGAACGATAACGACACCAAACGTGTAAAAGAGGTACAGGTATACCGTGTAGAGCGAGGTGGCACTACGCCACTTAAACTGGCTACTGTACCGGCTACCCAAAACAACTATACCGATTTAACCGCTGCCAAAAACAAAGCATACTATTACTACCTGGTGGCTACCGGCAACAACGGCAGCGAAAGCGACCGCAGCAATGCAGTACCTGTAACGTTAACCGCAGAGTAGAATAGTAGTTGGTCGACAGAAGACCGTAGAAGGAAGTGCGAAACAGGAAGTTAGAAGTACGAAGTAAAAGACAAATAAAAACCTAATAGTAAACACAACCGAAGGCGCATAAGGCCAGTCCCCTCTGGAGAGGGGCGATAAAATTTTCGGTAAAAAAAATTTTATGGGGGTGTGTTGGCTGTTGAGATGAATTGGATTATGAGTAGTAGTGTTTCGTTTTGAATTTATGTCACCCTGAGCGTAGTCGAAGGGCCCC
>JBJOOW010000139.1:0-4978 GCA_046051095.1 Bacteroidota bacterium
GCACTATTAACCTGCATGCATCGCTGTTGCCGCAGTACCGTGGCGCTGCGCCTATTAACTGGGCTATTATCAACGGTGAAAAAGAAACCGGTGTTACCACCTTTTTTATTCAGCACGAAATAGATACTGGTAAAATAATCTACAGCGAAAAGATAGCTATCCGCCCCGATGAAAACGTTGGCGAGTTATATGCCGAACTAATGCAATTAGGTGCCGGTGTGCTGCGCAAAACGGTAGATGCTATTGCGGCAGGCGATTATCCTCAAATACCGCAGGACCATATTACCGACATAAAGCACGCACCCAAAATTTTTAAAGAAACCTGCAAGATAGACTGGGGTCGCGAGGCCGCCTATATCTACAACTTTATACGGGGCTTAAGTCCGTACCCGGCGGCATTTACCATGCTGGATGGTAAGGTGTTTAAAATTTACAAAGCCGACCTGAGCCCCAACGTAGGCGCCGGAAACAGTCCGCAGCAGCCGGGCAGTTACGATACCGATGGCAAAACGTATCTGCGTTTTAAAGCCCCGGGTGGTACTATCGACGTAAAGGAATGTCAGCTGGAAGGGAAAAAACGTATGCACATTGGCGATTTTCTTCGTGGATATTCTTTTCCACAGAATGCCTGAATCGCTTCTATAACAGCGTATAAAATCTATTTTAGCGCCCACAAATCAAAACAGATATATGGCCGCAGCCGCACACCTTGAATTAGCTACCCTAGAACAGGCAAAAGCCCTCGGATTACGCGACGAGGAATTTGAAAAGATAAAAGAGATACTGGACCGTACCCCCAACTTTAACGAGTTGAGCGTGTACAGCGTAATGTGGAGCGAGCACTGCTCGTACAAAAACTCTATCAAATGGCTAAAAACACTACCTCGCAAAGGTAAACACCTGCTGGTAGAAGCCGGTGAAGAAAACGCTGGTTTGGTTGACCTGGGCGATGGCCTTGCCTGTGCTTTTAAAATAGAATCGCACAACCACCCTTCGGCGCTTGAGCCTTACCAGGGTGCTGCAACCGGTGTAGGCGGTATACACCGCGATATATTTACCATGGGCGCTCGCCCTATCTGCGCGCTTAACTCGCTGCGCTTTGGCGACCTGCAGAACGACCGTACCAAATACCTGCTGAAAGGTGTGGTAAAAGGTATTGGCGACTACGGTAACTGTTTTGGTGTACCTACTGTAGCCGGCGAGGTGTACTTTGACCCTGTGTACCAAACCAACCCGTTGGTTAATGCTATGAGCGTGGGTATTGTAAAAACCGGCGAAACGGTTTCGGCAATATCTAAAGGCTTAGGTAACCCGGTTTATATTGTTGGTTCGGCTACCGGTAAAGATGGTATTAACGGCGCATCGTTTGCCAGCAAAGATATTACCAAAGAAAGTATTAACGATTTACCTGCGGTACAGGTGGGCGACCCTTTTCAGGAAAAACTATTGCTGGAAGCTACGCTGGAAGTAATTAAAACCGGTGCCGTAGTTGGCATGCAGGATATGGGTGCTGCCGGTATTACCTGCTCTACATCGGAGATGAGCGCCAAAGGTAAAAGCGGTATGAAGGTATGGCTGGATAAAGTGCCTACCCGCCAGCAAAACATGAAACCATGGGAGATACTGCTGAGCGAAAGCCAGGAGCGTATGCTGATAGTGGTTGAAAAAGGAAGAGAGAAAGATGTAGAGGCTGTGTTTGAAAAATGGGATCTGCACTGCGCTATTATAGGCGAGGTAACCGAAACCGGCCGTTTGGAATATTACATGGATGGCCAACTGGTTGCCGATGTACCTGCCGAAAGCCTTGTACTGGGCGGCGGTGCACCGGTGTACGACCGCGAGTACAAAGAGCCTGCGTACTTTGCCGAGAACAAGAAATTTGATATAGCATCGGTTGAAGAACCGGACGATTTGAAAGAGGTAGCGCAGTTTTTAGCGGGCCGTTTAAACATAGCCAGCAAACGCTGGGTTTACGAGCAGTACGATAGCATGGTAGGTGTTGCCAACACCAGCACCAACCGCCCTACCGATGCAGCCGTAGTACGTATACTGGGTAGCAACAAGCACCTGGCTGTAACGGTAGATTGTAACGCCCGCTACGTATGGGCCGACCCATTGGTAGGCGGACAGATAGCCGTTGCCGAAGCTGCCCGTAACATTGTGTGCAGCGGCGGCGAGCCAAGCGCTGTTACCAACTGCTTAAACTTTGGTAACCCGTATAAGCCAGAGGTATACTGGCAGTTTGTAAACGCCGTAAAAGGTATGGGTGTAGCCTGCGAGGCGCTTGATACACCGGTTACCGGTGGCAACGTATCGTTCTACAACCAAAGCGAAGATGGTGGTGCGGTGTTCCCAACACCAACTATTGGTATGATAGGTGTGGTAGAAGATAAAGAACTGGTTACTACGCTTGACTTTAAAAAGAGCGGCGACCGTATTTATGTAATTGGCGAAACCAAAGAAGATATTTCATCATCGGAATACCTTACCGGTTACCATAAAATAAATAACTCACCAGCTCCGTACTTCGATATGCAAACCGAAGTGAACGTACAGAACGCTGTGAAAGATTTGATTAAAGAACAGGTGGTAGTATCGGCGCACGATGTTAGCGAAGGTGGTTTGTTTATTACCTTGCTGGAGAGTGCTATGGCTGGCCGCAAAGGTTTTGAAATTGAAACCGACCCGGATATGCGTAAAGATGCGTTCCTGTTTGGCGAATCGCAAAGCCGTGTGGTAGTTACCGTTAAGGACAGCAAAGAAGACGAGTTTCTGGATGTTATCTCTAAACACGATGTAGATTTCTCTTGCATTGGTATAGTAACCTCGGCGCTTATATATGTAGATAAGAAAAACTGGGGCGTATCGAGCGCGCTGCAGGATGTATACGAAGGTGCTTTAGAGAAAGCACTGAAAGCATAATAAGTAATTACCAGCTATAGTATCGCCCCGGTTGTTCATTCAACCGGGGCGATTTTTTTGTGGTAAGGTTGATGCCGTTTTGGTCACTTTTAATTGGGTGCTGCGCCGTACTTTTGTAGTAACTCAAATGCGTATAGTAGGCGGTGCCGGATAAAAAATACATTAAGTTTTAATTGTTTTTTTTGAGTTAGTAATGGGGGGCTCTGCCAGGGGCCCCCTTTATTATTGATACAACCGGAGGCTTTAGTTTTAAGTGCCATATAGTCATGGCATAACTTCGGCCACGCTTAACCCTTGCTTAGTGGTTCCATGACGGAGAGCGCTTTAGATAGACTGAGCCGGTGGCTAAATAACAGGTTCCGTACCTACGGCACGGTAAGCTGCTATTTATGGCAGGCTACCAATATGTGGTGCCTACGGCACCTAAATCCCGTAGTTTCAAATAGTCATGGCATGACTTCGGCTACGCTCAAACCTTGCTTAGTCGTGCCATGACGGTGCGCGCTGTAAATGTCCTAACCCGATAACTGCACAACAGGTTCCGTACCTACGGCACGGTAAGCTACAATTTATATCAGGCTACCAATATGTGGTGCCTACGGCACCTAAATCCCGTAGTTTCAAATAGTCATGGCATGACTCCGGCCATGCTCAACCCTTGCTTAATCGTGCCATGCGGTGCTGCGGTTATGAAAACCTGGACGGATTTTGGTGAATACTTAGAAGAACGAAGATATACTGAAAGAGTCTAATTTATGATTCAATAAACAATCATTTTACCCAAGTTGGCATATTTATATCCGTAGTTAACAGCCCATATATAAATACCTGCAGGCAGGCTCTCAAAATGTAATTGATTTTCGCCTTCTTCTACTATCCGTGTAGCGATGCTTTCGCCATAACAATTGTAAAGCTGTAACTCAATTTTGGATGATGCATTCTTTACCCTGGCGGATAAATCTCCATTGCTATACTTCGAGAAACTAATCTCAAGAGGATCATTAGCTAACTTATTGCCAATTGAATTAAATTGATATAAAGAGGTGCCCCACTTTTCATTGCCATTTGAGTAAAAGGTTAGCTCCTTAATCCAATAAGAATAACAAGAAGGGTACGCTAACTCTCTTGTGTACACTTCTCCCAAACCAGAAACAAACTTTCTTAATACCGGAAATGCAAAGTCAGCCATAGTTTCAACAGAATTAAGCACCTTGCCATTGTAATACGAATTTGTATCAATAACAAAATAGTTTGCATGTCCCGGAAATGTAAATGAATCCAAATAAATTTCGTATCCCTGCAAATCAGATAAAATTTGTGTGTCAATTTTAATTACACTAGGAGTCCAGATTTGAGCGACATAAAATAATGTATCGGAATTAATTGAATAGTATTTGTCTATAATTATCTTTCTCGAATAACTATCTTGAACACCGGGTCCTGTGCATTGTACAGCTGGCTGTATGTGGTATTCAAAAGTATCGCCTATCTGAAAATTATAAACCTGGGCACGGGTCAGCGTATCATTAGCTTTTGTAAACAACAAAAGCAATACGAAGGAGTAAAGAAGGGTATTTTTTTTCATTTATTCAAAATTAGTATATTTTTTATATGTAAATTAATTTCTATAAAATAATCTTCTGTTTTAACCTAGGCGGAAGGTATGCCATAGCGAGGTAGTATGCCCGGCTAATAAGTATATTGGTGTTATGTGTCTTATATTCAATGGCTTAGGTCTTGCTCTGCCCTTGCTTAGTCGTGCCATGACGGTGCGGGCTTTAGATAGACAGAGCCGGTGGCTACACAAAGTTAAGCACCACCTCGTCCCGCGTAGCGGGGCACTTCCCGACAGGTCGGGATAAACTCTCCTTAAAAACGCGCCGTGCGGCGGCGCAAGGAGGAGAGCTAAACAGCCCAATACCGTTTAACTTAATAACATGGCTTTATCATATCTTAATCCCGTAGGGATTGGATATGGGTAGAATGTGTCTATTATATCGTCATGGCATGAACCGGCTAAGCTCAACCCATGTTTAGTAGTGCCATTTTTTATTGG
>JBJOOW010000140.1:0-3215 GCA_046051095.1 Bacteroidota bacterium
ACACAAATGCAAAGGCAAGGTAAGCGACCTTGAACAAGCTGCTGCCGGTAAAAACGTAAAAGGTAATGTTGGCATTGGCCACACGCGCTGGGCTACACACGGCGAGCCTAACGATGTAAACTCGCACCCGCACCTTTCGCAAACCGGCGATATAGCTATTATACACAACGGTATTATAGAAAACTACGCATCGCTTAAAGAAGAGTTAACCAACCGTGGCCACAAGTTTGCCAGCGATACCGATACCGAAGTGCTGGTACACCTGATTGAAGATGTACAGCAAAACACCGGCACTACACTGGATGAAGCGGTGCGCCTGGCATTAAACGAAGTAGTGGGTGCTTACGCTATTGTAATTATCAGCAAAAACGACCCTGCCAAGCTGATAGGTGCACGTAAAGGTTCGCCGCTGGTAGTAGGTATTGGCGATGGCGAGTTTTTTATGGCCAGCGATGCTACCCCTATTATTGAATATACCCGCGATGTTACCTATCTGGACGATAACGAAATAGCCTCGGTTATAGATGGTAAGCTATCTATCAAAACACTGGGCAACATAGAACATACCCCATACATACAAACACTTGAAATGAACCTGGAGACCATCGAAAAAGGTGGCTACGAACATTTCATGCTGAAGGAGATACACGAACAGCCCCGTTCTATTTACGATTCGCTGCGTGGCCGTTTCGACCCGCACACCGGTTCGTTTGCTATGCGCAGTTTAAAAGAGCACGAATCTAAAATCAAGAACCTTAAACGCATTATTATAGTAGGCTGTGGTACCAGCTGGCATGCCGGCCTGGTAGGCGAATACCTGTTTGAAGATATTGCCCGCATACCGGTAGAGGTTGAATATGCATCGGAGTTCCGCTACCGTAACCCGGTGGTGAATGAAGATGATCTGGTTATAGCCATCTCACAATCGGGCGAAACTGCCGATACATTGGCAGCTATAGAACTGGCTAAAGAGAAAGGCGCTACCATATTTGGTTTGTGCAACGTGGTTGGTTCATCTATTCCGCGCACCTCGCATGCCGGTGCTTATACGCACGCCGGTCCCGAGATAGGCGTGGCCAGTACCAAAGCATTTACATCGCAGGTAGCAGTACTTACATTATGGGCATTTGGCTTTGCCGAAATACGCGGCCGTGCCACCAAACAGCAACTGCGCGATGCCTTTGCCGAACTGGAAACCATACCTGAGAAAGTACAACGCACCCTGGCCTGCGAAGAGCAGATAAAAGAACTGGCGGCTGTGTTTAAAGATGCACACAACTTTCTGTACCTGGGCCGTGGCTACCAGTTTCCGGTGGCGCTGGAGGGGGCGCTTAAACTAAAAGAGATAAGCTACATACACGCCGAAGGCTACCCGGCCGCCGAAATGAAACACGGCCCTATAGCCCTGATAGATGAAGCCATGCCGGTGGTGGTAATAGCTACCAAAAACAACATTTACGATAAGGTAATAAGCAACATACAGGAGGTTAAAGCGCGCAAGGGTAAAATTATTGCCATAGTAACCGAGGGCGATAACAAAGTACGCAAAATGGCCGACTATGTAATAGAGATACCCGAAACCAAAGAGTTTCTGGAGCCGCTGCTATCTACCATACCTTTACAGTTACTAAGCTACTACATAGCCGTAATGCGCGGCTGCAACGTAGACCAGCCCCGAAATCTGGCGAAGAGTGTGACGGTGGAGTAGTCCTGTCGTAATTAGACTGCACTTTTTGTGCGTATATTTGAAAAGGTTAACAAAAAGTTGTTCTATTGTTGTTTATTTACACAATAACAATTTTCAATAAATACTATGGCTCAATTTAGGATTCCTCCCCAGTTTATTGAAGGCTTTCGACAATTAAGTATGTTATCTAGCGAACAAAGTGGACAAGTAGGAACAGTTATTTCAACTTTACATGTGGGCGCTTCAGAACAGTTTTTAGCTGGAGAAATTTCTAAAAAAGTACAAATTCCAATAGGTGTATCATCTTCAATCGCAAGATCTTTGTTTAGTATAGCATCGCTAAAATCAACAAATCCAGGGATATCGGAGACTATTAATCACGATATATCAACAGCACTTAAAACAAGTATTCCCTCTAATAGTAAAATTGTTATTTCAGAAGAAATGCAAGAGCAGCTTGAGGCAAACTTGGATGTGATTTTAAAAAATGACGCATCTTTACTTCTAACGTTGAAAGCAACTGCGTTACTTTATGAATATGATAAGGTCTTTGTGGAAGCCAGAATAATATCTGATATTCGGCTGGTATACAATAATGAAATTACAAATAATGCAAAAAATGCTCTTGTGGTACATCAATTGCGTATAATGTACAATGAAAGTGGTGAACAGAGAAATGTTATCATAGCTTTAGATGGTGGTGATTTAGAATCGCTAAAATCTGCAATAGTAAGGGCTGAAGAAAAGGAGAAGCAAATACGTAGCGGTTTGTATACAAATAGTTTGGAAATTATTGATTACTCAAAAGGCTAAATATATGCCTGAATTATTAGCTAAAAACAAATCCGCAAAATCTCTAAGATGTACTGGCTATAAAAGTACATATGCTTGGACTGGCGTTGATGATTCTTCAAGTTATGTGTTGGTTGGTCTTTCCGAGCCTTTCTGTGCTAAAAAAGAGAATAATTTACCGTTGCTTGGAATAAAGCCTTCAATAGCATCTTTTGATGAACCTATAGAGGATTGGCTTGTAAATAACAATGAGGACGGCATTCATTTGCAACCTATATTGTTTCACCAGTTTAACACTAAAATGGATTGGTGGAATCGTTCAGGGTTTACTGTAATCAAAAGTGTGTCAAAAAGCTTGTTGTATGCCACTAGAATTCATGGCGTAGTTGAGGAGGCGAAAGAAGTATTAACTTATGGAATTGGCTGGGATGGCGAAGATGCATTGCCTATTAAAAAGCATTCTTGGGACAGAGCAATAAACTTTTACACGGAGTACAATAACTATATATATCAAAATTTCTCTGTATTAATAAGTGCGCCGGAAATAAATCCCGGTCGTGATGGCTCTATAGATTTAGTTTGGAAAATGGATGGGGCTTATTTTTTGATTAATTTCTGTCCTACCGAAAAGTTCGAAGCGCATTATTATGGAGATGATGGAAAAGATAATGTAATTATTAAGGGAATACTTTATTCTGATAAGCTTAATGAAGATATCGCTTATTGGATGCGTAAA
>JBJOOW010000141.1:0-4083 GCA_046051095.1 Bacteroidota bacterium
CGAAGTACCGGTAAGTGCCGATGGCAAATTATCGTACTGCCAAAGCTGCTTACCGGACAACGGCTACCGTAAAAAACTGTGGAAAATAGTACCACCCGAAATGCAGGCCTACTACGACGAAAACAACATAGCCTACGAACGTATACCGCCACACAACCCCGCCTGCGATAAAGTATTTACCGAGGGCGGCCCAACTATCCGCTCGCCTAAAAACGGCGCGGAATACTTTATAAGCAAAACCGACCCTGAGCCTTTACAGCTTGCCTGCGATGTTACCAACGATGTAAAAACTGTTTACTGGTACATTAACAACCGCTTTTACAAGCAAACCGATGCACACGAAAAGTTATTTTTTGAACCGGAAGAAGGACAGATAAAAATATCGTGTACCGATGATAAAGGACGCAACAGCGATATTTGGATTAAAACAAAAAAGGTGAGTTTGTAACGTTACATTACTCTATAACAAAACCAGCCTGTTGCATATCGTTCCAAAAAGCAGGGTACGATTTTTCTACCACCTCTGGGTTTTCAATATCAATAGCACCAAGCAGAGCAAGCGGCGCAAAACACATAGCCATGCGGTGGTCGCCATAGGTGTGTATGGGTTGTTCCGGCAAATTAAAATTGCCTTTAAGCTGATAGAACTCGTACATAGGTGCGTAATCAAACGACACATTCATTTTCTTCAACTCGGTTTGCAGCGCAGTAAGGCGGTCTGTTTCTTTTATCTTCAGGCTATCTACACCCGATACACCACACACTATATTTTTAGCAGCAAACATGGCTACAAAGGTTTGCGCTAAATCGGGGTTATTAATAAAATTCATCTTCATCAACGTAGGGTAACCAACGTTGGTTTTACGTAGCAATGCTCCTTCGGCAGTAAACTCGGTAAGTACGCCAAAGCGTTTCATCCAGCTGGCTACTTCGCGGTCGCCCTGGCTCCAGTCGTCGCGCAGACCCTCTAAAAATATCTCTGCTTCATCTGCCAAAAATGCTACCGAATACCAGTACGATGCCGCCGACCAATCTGCACCAATAGCCATTGTTTGGTTCTGTACCTCACCGTGCAACGGTTCTACAGTTACAGATTCACTCTGCCAGGCATAACTCACCCCCAGCTTTTTCAGCATGGTGAGGGTCATATCAATATAAGGCTGCGAGGTAAGCGCTGTAGTAAAATTTATACACAACCCATTAGGTAAAAACGGTGCTATCAGTAACAATGCAGTAATAAACTGGCTGCTTATGTTGCCTTCTATATATACTTCATCATCTAACCGGCTAAGGCTTTTAATGGGATGAATTTCTACCGGTGGGTAACCTTCGTTAGCAGTATAGCGCACATCAAAACCCATTTCGCTAAGCGCATTTACCAGCGGACCAATAGGACGCTGCTGCATACGCGGGGTGCCGGTAATAGTAACCGGTTGATTAGCGGCGGCATAATACGCTGTAAGAAAACGCATACTGGTTCCGGCATCCAGCACATCGGCTACTGGTGCGGCTGCGGCCAGTATCTTTTGCAGGTTTTGCGTGTCTCGCGCGGTAGATAGGTTTTGTAACAGCAAGCGGTTACCACTAAGTGCGTTTAGTATTAATGCACGGTTACTCTCACTTTTGCTGCCCGGTAATGTTACACGGGTGCTTATTTTTTTTGTTGGGTGAGTTAACCGCATATTTTTTACCGCGATAGTTGCGAATAGTAGTGTAATGAATTTATAACAGTCTCCTCTTCAACGTAGTTATCTACCGAAAAGTTACCTGTACCATTAAGTAAAGTAAACCGGTTTTGCCCCCCTGCATTCTTTTTATCGTTACCGGTTAACTTAACTATAGCCGGTATGTTATCTGGTTCTATATGGGGTAGGCCGGTAAATACCTTACCAATTAGCTGTAATATGGGCAAATAATCGTTACGCTGCAAACAGCCTTTTACACAGCTTATGTACGCCTCGCAAATAATGCCTATAGCCACGGCCTCGCCGTGTAGTAGTTTTTTGCTTTGTGACAGGTAGTAGCTTTCTACCGCGTGGCCAATAGTGTGGCCAAAGTTAAGGCCTTTACGCGGGCCGGTTTCGTATTTATCGGCGGCTACAATAGCTGCTTTAATAGCCACGTTTTTCTTTACCAGTGCGTTCCAGTCGGTATGTTGCAACAGGTTATACGTGCTGTTTGCCATTACCGCTTTATGCAAAGTATTAAACGCTTTTTTATCGGCTATCAGGTAGTGTTTAATTACCTCGGCAAAGCCGGCGCGCAGCTCGCGGGCGGGCAGCGTTTGCAAAAAGCCGGTATGTATAAACACAGCCTCAGGGTCGTTAAACAAACCTATCTGGTTTTTAAAGCCATTAAAATCTATACCGGTTTTAGCGCCCACGCTGGCATCTACCATAGCCAGTAAGGTGGTGGGCATATTTATAAAACGTATACCGCGTTTATAGCAACCGGCAGCAAAGCCGCCTATATCGCCTACTACCCCACCGCCCAGGTTAAGCAACAGTGCTTTGCGGTCGGCATTGGCAGCGGTAAGTTTAGCCCATATCTGCGCACAGGTATCCAGCGTTTTGTTCTTTTCGCCGCTTTTAATGCGTATTACTGTGTGTGCAGGCAATATATCTTTTACTACCGGGTAGCAGTGCTTATAAGTGTTCTCGTCGGCCAGTATAAACAAGGCTGTGTAGTTTGTAGTGCGTAAATACTTTTGCAAAGCACTAACTACATGGGCACCGGTAAAAATGTTAGCAGGTACAGACATATGCAGGCAAGGTAGAAAAGAATAAACAAACCGCAGCAACTTTAGCTAAGTAACAAGCACACCTTACTATCTGCAGAGATTGCTTCGTCGCACGCAGAGCCTCGCTTCTCGCAATAACGGCCAAATCACGATTCTATTAACCGAAATACGAAAAGCCCTAACACAAGTTGTGTTACTCTATCCAATATATACTGTCTTAATATTCACAAACTCTTTCAGGCCATACTCCGATAGCTCGCGGCCAAAGCCACTGCGTTTAATACCCCCAAAAGGCATGCGGGCATCGCTTTTAACAATATCGTTTATAAATACGTTACCGGCCTCCAGTTCGCTGGCAAGCGCCTCGGCACGTTGTTTATCGCCGCTCCATACCGAAGCACCCAAACCATATACCGAGTTGTTAGCTGTTTCTACTGCTTCATCAACAGTGCTTACTGTTATTATACTCCATACCGGTGCAAATATCTCTTCCTCAAACGATGTAATGCCGGGTTTTACGCCCGTAAGTACCACCGGTGTAACATAGTTACCACCAGTAGCCGGTGGAGTATTACCGTAGTGCGCTACTGCCCCACCGGCAATTGAATCAGTCACCTGTTTGTTTACTTTTTCCATCAGGTCTTTACGCGCCAGCGGACCAATAGCTGTACTTTCATCGGCAGGGTCGCCTACTTTAAGCGCACGTACAGCATCGGTTAGTTTTGTAGTAAATGCTTCTGCCACCTTATCCATTACAATAAAGCGCTTGGCCCCGTTGCAAGACTGCCCGCTGTTAATACTGCGCGACTTAACCGCACCAGCTACAGCCACATCCAGGTCGGCATCGTCCAGTACTATAAATGCATCGTTACCGCCCAACTCCATTACACACTTTTTTATGTGCTTACCGGCCTGTGCTGCCAATATACTACCGGTAGCGTCGCTGCCCGTAAAACTCACACCATGTACGCGAGGGTCAGCAATAACATTAGCGGCATCTTCATTGGTTAAAAAGTAATTGCGGAAAATATTGGCCGGCGCTCCGCTATCGGCAAACAACTGCTCTATAGCTTTGGCACATTGCGGCACACAGGGCGCATGTTTAAGTATGGTTACATTGCCCGATATAAGCGTGGGTACTGCAAACCTAAATACCTGCCAGAAAGGGAAATTCCAAGGCATTACCGAAAAGATAATACCCAGCGGTTCGAAACGAATATAACTACGGGTGGCATTGCTGCTTACCGGTTGCGGTGCTAAAAATGCGGGCGCATTGGCTATGTAATAATCGAAAGCGGTAATGGTTTTGGCTATTTCGTATTCGGCTTCGCGCAGGGGCTTGC
>JBJOOW010000142.1:0-3738 GCA_046051095.1 Bacteroidota bacterium
ATCGTTTTGCAGGCGCAGCAGGTATACACCTTGCGGCAAATGCTCTACATGTATTACATCGCCACCGGTAACGCCGGTTTGTGTAAGCACGGTACGGCCGTTTACATCGGTAAGGGTAAGTTCCATTTGTTCAAAATCGCCGGTTAGTTTAAACTGGCCGTTGGTAGGGTTAGGTACTACTTCAATATCCTGCAATACAGTTTTATCTATACCGGTATAGGCTACAGCGTTCAGGTTAATATTATCAATATAAAAAGCATTGCCATAGTAGTTGGTATACTCTATACGAAACATAAAACTACTGGTAGCCTGGTTGCTTCCAATAGCAAATGTGTAGGTTTTCCATTGGGTACTATCGGCAGGGGCCCAGTTTACATCGGTTACTGGGCTGCTAACTGTGCGCAGGTTAGCGCCAAGGCGTTTACCTTTACTTAGCCAGGTATTACCGCAATCGGTACTTATCAGTACATCCAGTGCATCGTCGTTACTTTGTTTTTTTTGTGTGCAGGCATATTTGAAGCTAAACACAGGAGTACCCTGGTTGGTAAGGTCGGCGGTGCCGGCGGCCAGGGTAGTACGGCCGGTGTAGGCAGCGGTAGTATCGGCCATGTGTATGCAGGCAGCTTTGGCGCTGTTGTAGCCTTCGCCGCTATTAGATAACACAAACCGCAGCGAAGGGTTATCGGTACTGTTTATTAAACCTGTTTGTGCAATGCCTGTGGTGGTTTCAAAACCCTCTACAAAAAACGGCCAGGCAGTAACACCATTTACATGTATCATAAAAGTATCGCTGGTAGCGGTAGTGTTGTTTTTGCCGGCAGTAAGCGTAACGTAGTAATCGCCGGGGGTATCGTAAGCGTGGGTTGGGTTTTGTTCGGTGCTGGTAGTGTTGTCGCCAAAGTTCCATAGCCAGGTGGCAGGTGTGGTTATGCTGTTATCGGTAAACGTAACGGTGTCGTTTATACAAACAATATTGCGGCTGGCGGTAAAGGCAGCTTTGCAAACCGTGCCAAGGTTAATACCGGTAGCGTTATGGTTAGCTGTAGTAATAAGGTTATTGCGGTTAGCAATAGGCGAGTTAAGCGCTGCGCGCATACGTTGCCGCTGCCCTTGCGTAAACATAAAATTGCAGTAAGTGTAGTCCATAGCATTCTGCACATTATCTACACTGTTGCCGCACGATGCTGCTGCCAGGTTACAGGTGCTCCATCCTATAGTGGGTGGCGTATCCTGTACATCGTCGCCAATGCCACAGTTGGCCTGCTGGCCTACCGGCTGGTAAAAATAGTTGGGTACGTTGTTGCCGCCCCATATGTGAAACAGGTTAAGATAGTGGCCCGTCTCGTGCGCCATTACTACCGATGTTTGCTCGCTGCTGGTACCTATGTTACCCAGGTAGCTATCGTCAATTACAATACCATCCCACTCGGGTTTGGCGGCTGCCTGGTCGGGCATAAGGCAATGGCCAGCCAGGCTGGCAATGCTACGTACTACATACACGTTCAGGTATTTGGCAGGGTCCCAGTGTATCATGTTTTTAACGCTGTGGTCGCCTACTTTGGTAAGCGCCGATGCTATGCGGTTAATACCACTGGTACAATTGCCATCCGGGTCGGTATGTGCCAGTTTAAACTCAATATCGCAATTGGCGGCTATGGGTTTAAAGTCGGCCACTATGTTGGCGCTATCGGGGTGCTGGTTGGCAAAGTTGCGGTTAAGTACGTACAGGCCGCTCATTACCTGCTGGTCGGTTACGTTTTCGGCACCGTACATGTGTATTACATGAAACACCACCGGCACCGTTAGCACCGAATCGGCATTACGGTCGGCATGTTGGGCAATGTACTGCGCTGTAAAGCTTTTAAGGTATTGGCGGTTAGCCTGCATTTGTTGCTGCAAAGCAGGGTTGTTAGTGTACAACTGGTACATGTACTCATCGGTACCGCACATTTGTGTAAGCTGTGCTGTAGCGGCGGTGTATATAAACAAGGTAGTTAGTATGGCGTATATGTGTTTCATTTATTTTTAGTGCTTAGGGCTTTTATTAAATCATATATTCGTTTTTGTTTGGTCTCATCGCGTTTGGCATCGGCGTAGGCTTTTACCCATTCGCGGCGGTGGGTGTAGCTTAGTTTATTAAATGCAGTATCCAGTTTGTGCTTTTTAAGCGCAGCAAGTATGGGTTGTGGTACTTCAATAGTACGCTCTTCAGTATCTTCTACAAGCCAAATGTCTACTTTATCACCGGGGCCTTTGCCAATTTTTTCGCGTATGGCTTTTAGCACCAGTATCATATGTTGTGGCTCTCCATACTTAACCATTGTACCGCGGTAAAGTTCACCATCTATAGTGCATTTAATTGGCACACGGGCTTTACCAAATTCCTTTTTTACATCGTACGGGAAAAGAACATACACACCTCCGCCTCCGGCATCGTGCATGGTAGCTAAAAAGCTATATTCTTTCATGCGCCTAAAATCTATATTAATTCGGTTAGCACAAAATACTACGTACAGGCCGATTATTAGCCTAACCAACTGCCTGCATAGCTTACAGCATACTGTTTGTTGAGCATTTACTACGTTTCGCAGAAAAAAACATGCTGGTAATAGTACAGTAGTTACATTTATACCACGTAAAAATACAACTATGTCTGCCTTGTTGCCCGATGATATAAGCCTTTGGCTGCGCTGGTTATTCTCATTTAGTATGCTGCTGGTGCGGTATTTTATTTTTGCCGGTGGGGCCTACCTGCTGTACTATGTAATTAAACGCCGACAGTGGCTGTTTATGAAAATACAGCAACGCTACCCCGATAACCAGCAAATATTTACCGAGATTAAGTACTCGCTGCTAACCTTTACGGTATTTGCCAGTGTGGTAGTAGGTATACGCCTGCTGGTGGTTAACGATATACTGTCAACCAAAGTGTACAAAAACTTTAGCGAGCACAGCATACTATACTATCTTCTTACAACTGTGTTTATCATATTTTTTCATGATACTTACTTTTACTGGGCACACCGCTTAATGCACCACCCCCTGTTTTACGAGCGTGTGCACAAAGTACACCACCTTAGTAAAGACCCTACTCCATGGGCGGCTTTTGCGTTTCACCCGTTTGAGGCACTGCTGGAGATTGGCTTTGTACCATTGCTGATATTTACCCTACCGCTGCACTTCAGCTCGCTGCTTATACTATCTATATGGCAAATATGCTTTAATGTAATGGGCCACCTGGGTTACGAAATTTTTCCGCGCGGGGCCCTGCACCACTGGTTTTTACAATGGTTTAATACAAGTACCAACCACAACATGCATCACAAGTATGTACGTTGTAACTATGGCCTGTACTTTAGTTTTTGGGACCGGCTGATGAATACCAACCATGCCAAATACGAACAGTTATTTGATGAGGTAACCCGCCGCCGCGACGAAGGGCTGGGTAAACTACAGGCCGCTGATGAAGAGGCTGCCGAACCTGTTGTTGGGTAAGAGATTCTTACTGGTAAGTAAATTCTCCGTAAGGGCTGCTTAGTTGTACTTCGTTAGCTGTAGCGCTTTCTACATAACCTATAACCTGCGCATCTATTCCAAAGCTTTTAGCAATGTCTATTACCTGTGCGGCATACTTTTCTTCCAGATATATCTCTAATCGTGTACCGCAGTTAAGCACTTTGAACATCTCTTTCCAGCTGGTACCCGACTGTTCCTGAATTAACTTAAACAGTGGGGGTA
>JBJOOW010000143.1:0-3569 GCA_046051095.1 Bacteroidota bacterium
TCCTCTCTGCACAAAACTTCTGTCCGGAATGACAAATGCAGGTAAGCGTATCAACTAATCAAATCTGCAGCATAAAACAATTCTATGGCTTTGTAATTCCGAATGTAGCTGAGCGGAATCAGGAATCGTGTATTATCTAACAATGGCATTATAACAATACAATAGCTGTAGTTACCTACGTCGCAATTACAAAAGCAGCTAACGTTTACACCTGCTTATCAATCTGTAAATATGTAATTCCGTAAATCCCCCCTACTCTACCTGTCCGGCGGCCCATTTGTAGGCGGCTTCTGCTTTGTAGTATTTGGTAAGTAGTTCGGCGGTTTTAACCTGTGCATCCAGGTAGCGGGTTTCGCGGGCGTTTACTAAAAACAGCGAGCTTTCGCCATTAATAAAGCGGCGTTGTTCACCATCCAGCAAGGCCTTGTAACCTTCTACACTGCGCAGATAAATGCGTGCCTGTTGTTGCAGTGCAGTAAGCTCGTTAAAGCTGCTGCGCAGTTTGTTGGTTAACTGTTGCGATTTTACATCGAGCGCATAGTTGGCTTCCTGTATTTTAAGGTGTACCTGTTTAAGTTCGCCGCGCGCCTGTGTAAACGCCAGCGGCATACTAAACTGCATACCAAACTTATAACCGTTGGTAAAAATTAAACCGGCATCGCTTTTAAAATTAAACCGGTTGCTGATAAGGTTGTACTGCAGGTTAAGCTGTGGTTTAAGGTTTTCTATTTTAAGACGGCGCTCAATATCCAGCTGTTTAAGTTTAAGATTATACAACGCCAGTTGCGGGTTTACGGTGCGCAGGTGCGAAGCCAGTTCTTCCATAGCCCCCATGTTAAGCGTAGTAAGTAAAAACAACGAATCGGGTGCGGCAGGCACTATCAGCGTATCGAAGGGATAAGGCTCGCCGTTAGGCTGCCACATAAAATTGTTTACCTGCAGCGCAGCATTTATATACCGCATCCGCGAATCTACCAGTTGCAACTGGCGGCTTTGCAATTGCGTAAGCGCCTCGGTAGTATCAATAGCAGGCCTATCGCCAAGGGCGGCAGTTTTACAGGTGGCTACAAAGCGCGCTTCGGCGGCGGTCACAGCCTGTTGGTACACGTTATACTCGGCATAGGTGTAGCACCATTCGTAATAAGCTTTAAGCGCATCTAAAAACAAATCGTTTAGCTGGCTAAGGCGCTCCTGCTGGCTGGCCTGCACAAACACCTGTGCCTGCCGCAGTGCGGCGCGCTTTTTATCGAACACCAGGTTAGCCCCCAGTGGCACGTTTATACCCAGGTAACCCAACCCGCCACCGGGCAGTTTGCTTTCGGGGTTCAGGTAATTGCCGTAAGCAAAATCGTAACCGGCCTTAACTTCAATACCATACCACACCGGTATTTTTACCGCACTTTCGAAAAACGAATAGTAGTTGGTACCGTTATAGGTTTTGCTGTTATAATCGGAATACAACAATGGGTCGAACCCACCGCGGGCAATACGTAAACCGGCACGCGCCTGTTGTGGTAACAGGTTAGCCTGGCTGGCCACCGGATGGTAGTTACCTACAATAGCCATGTACTCGGCTACCGTCATCACCTTCAGCGTATCGGTAGCGGCCTGTATGGTACCGGTAAAACAAATTATAAATACAAATAACACGTATCGTATCATATCTTACTTTTTAGCCTTGGCATCATCGGCCGGTGCTTTATAAAAATCGGGTGGGAAACCATTAAAGTTTCGCCATAGCTCGTACCATACCGGTACATCTTTAAGCAGGGCCATACCTTTGGCGCCACCGCCCACGCGCAATACAGCAGGCCATGGCACATCGTTAGGGTCTTCGGCTACCATTACCCTGAATTTACCATTAGCCGATATGCTGTTATCTACCGCTACTACCTTGCCGCCAAACGTACCATAGCTAACATTAGGCCAGCCGCTAAACACTATCGATGGCCAGCCATCGAACTGAAAGCGCACTTTTTGCCCAATAGAAACCAACGGCAAATCAAGCGGGCGCACGTACATCTCTACCGCATACTGAAACTGCTGCGGCACAATCATCACCAGCATATCGCCTTCTTTTACTACCTCGCCTACACCGGCGGCTATGGTACGGGTTATCTGCCCATCTTGCGGGGCCAGCACAAAGTAAAAGCCATTACGTATGGCATAATTACTAAACTGATTTTTAAGCTTGGCTACATCAGCTTCGCCGCTGCTTATATCGCTAAGCACGGCAAACCGGTCCGATGTTATTTTGGCAATCTTCTCGCTATAGTCGCGCTCTATCTGGTTTACTTCCAGCCGGGCGTTAATCAAATCGTTACCGGCATTGGTGTATTTGTTTTCGGCAACCAGCGCTTTGGCCTCGGCGTTTTGCAAGGCCTGTCGGCGCTGCTCCAGCTCGGTAAGCGATTTAAGCCCTGCATCGTATAACTCTTTCTGCCGGCCATACTGGTCGCGTGCAATTTTAAGTTCGGTAGTAGCAGCTACCAATGCCATGCTATCGCTTTGCACATACAAGGTTGCCTGCTTTACCTTGTTGCGTGCCTGCTGTAATTTTAAATCGCGGGCCTGTGTAAGTGCCATTAACTGCGATTGGTTGGCAGCAACTTTATCGCGGTAAAAATCTATAGTTTGTTCTTTAGCACGTATCTGTTCTTCGGTGCGCTTAAGCAACTGCGGGTCAAGGTAGTTATCCTTTACCTCGGTAAGCTTAATAATAGTATCGCCCTTTTTTACCATGTCGCCTTCGCGTACATACCACTTCTCTATACCACCGGCTATAATAGCGTTAACCTCCTGCGGGCGCTGTTCGGGCGAGCGGGTAGTAATTACACCCGGGGCAAAAATGGTTTGGGTCCACGGTAAAAAAATAAACAGCAGCAGGGCTATGGCAAACAAGGCCAGTACCCGCACCGGCCTAACGGCTGTACTGGGCACAGCCACTTTGCGCCACGATTGCACACCGGCGTTTTGCTGTAATAAGGTATCGTTATCTTTACTTAACCACATATGGTTTTATTTTTACTGGCTTATCCGGCGGAACATCCTCCGGTACTCAACCGATTTTTCAACTTCATCAAAAGGCCCTTGCTGTACTACCTGCCCATCGTGCAGTAGTATTACCCTATCGCAACTGCGGGCAAATGCTTCATCATTAGTTACTGCTACCAGCGTGTAACTGTTATGCTTACGGGTAAGGTAATCTACAATAGTTGTTTGCTCTTCCAGCTCTAAGCTTCCCCAGCAATCTTCCAGTAATAGCAGGCGTGGTTTATGTAACAAAGCGCGCACTATTAATATTTTATTTACGGTGTTGCGCGGCAGCTTTTTACCTACCGAATCTACCGGTGTATCGAGCCCCTGCGGCATAGATTGTATAAAGGGCAACAACCCTACCTGTGCCGAAACATGAAGTATTTCTTCAACTGTAATACCGGGCTGGCCCATGGTAAGGTTTTCTAACAGCGTACCCGAAAACAAATCGGCAGTACCCAGGTACAAGCCCATTTGCCGGCGTAGCTGCTGCAGGTTATAATCGCCCAGCGGGTAATCATCAAACAGCATTT
>JBJOOW010000144.1:0-4302 GCA_046051095.1 Bacteroidota bacterium
CTGTGTAGTCTCTTACTACATCGTATATGTCGTGCGCAAATTTCTTTGGCGAAAACTTTTCGCGTATCAACGATTCTGCATAAGGTTTTACTATAGTTGGTAACGATATCTGCGGGTCGAGCACGTAGCCAAATTTTTCGATAGTAGCCAACGCTTTTAATAGTAAATAAATACTGCCGGGCAAGCGCAGCTTATAGTTAAGTATAATCTTCACACACTCATTAAGCACCTGCGAAAAATTAATTTTCTCGTAGCTAAGCGATGTGTAACGCAACAGCATTTCGTGTACCGAGAATTGCAGGTTGTGTTTCTCATCAAAAAACTTTTTATCGCACATTACCAGTAGTGCATCGGTTAATGTTTCTGCATCGCGGTTAGCCAGCCCCAGTGTAAAGCCTGCTAAAAATTGCATGTGTGCCGGCTTTAGTGTGCCTACCATACCAAAGTCTATCAGTGCTATTACATTACCCGGCAGTATAAATATGTTGCCGGCATGTGGGTCGGCATGAAAAAAGCCATGCTTATACATCATCTCCAGAAAAATACGGCTACCGTTCTCTGCAATTATCTGCGGGCTGTAACCGTTCTCGCGCAAATGTTCTGCATTATCCGGCGATACACCACTTACGTTTTCCATTACCAGCATTTTAGCGGTAGAAAGATTAAGGTACACCTTCGGTATTTTGCAGTACGGCGTATCTTTAAATATATCGGCAAAGCGCATAGCATTGCTGGCTTCGTTCAGGTAGTTTAACTCCTGCATCAGGGTGGTGCCAAATTCTTCAACTACACCCACAATATCTACCACCTGCAAACCAGGAAACTCACTTACAAGTTGTTTGGCAAAGTATTCGAGTATATGCAGGTCTAACCGTATTTTACTTTCAATGTTAGGCCGTTGTATTTTAATAATAACCTTTTGCGCATCCTGCAGCAGGGTGCCCTCATACACCTGACCAATAGAGGCAGATGCTATGCTGGTATAATTAAACTGCGAGAAGGTATTTTCAATAGGCCCGCCCAGCTCTGTTTCAATTAACCGGTGTGCTACCGTATCTTCAATCGGCTCTGCTTTGCCTTGTAGTTTCTTTAATTCAAGCCGTAGTTTTTCCGATACCACATCGGGCCGGTCGGCAAGTATTTGTCCAAATTTTATAAATGTGGGCCCTAGTTCTTCAATCACCATGCGCAACCTTTCGGGTAGTGTAAGCACAGTGCCGCCGCGTTTATAGCGCTTAGGTACCATCCAGAAGGTGAGCGTGCTGGAGCATAACCAGTTTACCAGTAAAAACTTTACCAGTATGTACACTATGTGCAATGCACGCAGTATACGCGGAAAATACATGGGCAGGCGAAACAGTTTAAACATGGGTTATTGTTTTTTGTGTTTTTGCAATTCGGCGGTTAGTTCCTGCAGGGCTTTGGTTAATGCATGCATATCTTCGGTTGGGAAACCATGCTTAAAGCCATATTCAAGGTTATTCTGCATGCGTATATCATCTTTCAGGTCTTCCATGTAACCGGTAATGGTATTGGCCCATTGCTCAGCCTTTTCGGGGTTTTGCTGGTACTCCTCCAGTATGCCCGATACCTTGCTTACAAATTTTTGTCTATCGGCAAGCCCCGCCGAAAGGCCCATTACAATAAGGTTTTTTAGTATGCCCATAACGCTGGTTTTAGCGTATTAAAAAATGCTTCGCCGGCACCGCCGGCGAAGCTCACCACACCACTAAACACATAAGTTAGTTTTCGGCAAAGGGCCTGTTTACAGCTTTAATAGCGGTGTACTCCAGTTGCAGTTTAATTATCTTTTTCAGGTCGGCTGCCGGTATGTCTTTCTCCAGTTCGCGTTTGCGGCCGTTAAGTGCCTGGTAGTTTACATTTATAGCAGTCCACTGGTCGCGTGTATAGGTATCTTTATTAGCCTTTACAGTAGTTACAAAATGCTCATACTGTTTTGCAGCATCGCGGGCGGTTAGGTCCGTATAGTCGGTACGTACACCATCTATCACAAGCGTAGCACGCAGTTTATCCATTGCCTCAATTTTTTCGCGCTCGGCTGCACGTGCTTTGTACTCTGTTTTAAATGTTTCCCATTCGCTTACAGCCTGGTTATAGCTTTCGCGCGCTTTGTCGTCCATTTTGTCGGCTTGTTTATCAAGCTCGGCTTTTTTCTTTTCAAACTCGCTGTTCAGGTCATCCCAGCTGTTTTGCGCATACTGCTCGGCCTTATCGCGGTGTTCTTTTACATAGGTTTTAAAATCCTGTAAATCGCGCTCGCGTTTTTCTTTTTCGGCATTGTTGCATGCAGTTGTAAATATGGTTGCCGAAGCTATCATCAGCATCAATCCGGCTGTTTTAAAGTTTAGCTTGTTGGTTAGCATAATATTGTTTGTTTGGTTATGCCATATTATTTTCAAAAGCCATACCGATATGGGAACACGCTAATCTATAGCAGGCTCTACCAATGAAAACGCCTGGTTTAGCTGTTAATTCGAAAAATTTTGTGTGGAATTGTTGTGTAGCTTTTTCCCCAACGGCAGGTGTTAAATCCACGGCAGGTTGGCTTTAGCCAACAAATTTATAGCCTACACCCCGTACAGAGATGAAGTACTTAGGGTTGCTGATATCTTCCTCAAAGTACCGGCGAATAAACACCATAAAATTATCAAGCGTGCGCGAGTTGGGTTGGTGCTTTTTATCGTAACCCCAAAGTTTAGAGTAAAGAAACGCGCGGCTAAGTGGTTTATCTTTATTGGTAATAAGCAACTTGGCCAGGTCAAACTCCAGCTTGCTCATATTAACTTTCTTTCCATCTACGCCTTTGGCTTCAAGCGTTGTAAAGTCAATCCAGCAATCGCCAAAGTATACTATGTCATGGTCTTTACGCAGGTCGTTTTTAAATAACAGCCTGTCTATTTTCAGCAATAGCTCATCCAGGTTAAAGGGCTTGGTAATGTAATCATCAGCTCCCATGCGTAGCCCGTGCAGGCGGCTCTGGCTATCGTTTTTAGCCGATATAAATACCACCGGTGTGTACTTATCCTTATCGCGAAAATGTTTGCATATTTCGTAGCCATCGGCCTCGGGCAGCATTACATCCAGCAACAGCAAATCGGCATGGTGTTCATTTAAAAAGCTGATAGCCCTGCCACCTGTAGCAAAATGCTCTACCCTGTAGTCTTCTGCTTCAAGGTTTAGCTTAAGCGCGTAGGCTATAGTTTCTTCGTCTTCAACAAGTAAAATGGTTTTCCCTTTACTCATCAGAAAGTTACACTTGCTTTTACAGTTTTATCGCCACGTTTTACCACTACCGGTACTGTATCGCCCTTTTTGTATTTGGCAAGGCCGTTCATGTAGTCGTAAATGTTTTCAACTTTTACATCGCCCAGTTCTATCAGTATATCACCATCTTGCAGGCCCGCTTTATAGGCGGGTTTATCTTTGGTTACGGCATCCATACGCAGGCCTTTGCCCTGGTAGCTGTAGTCGGGCATTATACCCAGCGTAACTTTAAACGATGTTTTTGCACTCTCGTTACTTTTGGTTTCGTAAAACTTCATTTCGCCAAGCGTGCTAAAATCGTTTATCACATCAATCATGTACTCCAGTACACTGGCTTCGCCGGGGTAGTTTATTTTTTCAGGGTCATCGGTGCTTTTGTGGTAATCGCTGTGCTGACCGGTAAAAAAGTGCAGCACAGGTATTTTCTTTAGGTAAAACGATGTCTGGTCGCTGGGGCCCACACCGGCAGAATCAAGCACCAGTTTAAAGCGGCCGTGGTTTATTTTGTTTAGTTTGTTTACAAACAAATCGTTCGTTCCTACGCCGTATATCATCAGCTTTTTAGTGCTGTCTACCAGGCGGCCCACCATATCCATATTCAGCATACACTGTATTTTATCCAATGGCAGTGTAGGATTGTTGGTGTAATATTTAGAACCTATTAAACCGGCCTCTTCTGCCGAAAAGCATATGAACAGGAAATTGGTTTTTTCGGTTACGCCGTTGCTGCTGTAATAACGGGCCAGTTCAAGCACGCCTGCGCTGCCGCTGGCGTTATCATCGGCACCGTTGTGTATTTTACCTTTCGATTCTTTCTCTAATGATGAACCACGACCATCGTTACCCAGGTGGTCGAAGTGGGCACCTATTACTATTGTTTTAGCAGCGCCGTTATCCAGAAAGCCTATAATATTCCTTCCCTCATATTTTTTACCGCTGGTATGCACTGTATCGTGCGGGTTATTGCTTTGATGGTATGTAAACGGCTGAAAGTAGCCATTAGTACCCATAGGGCTA
>JBJOOW010000145.1:0-5928 GCA_046051095.1 Bacteroidota bacterium
TTTCGTATTTAACCAAATTCAATACTGGTTCGCACGAGGTTAGCATTAGTTACAGGTACCCTTTTAAGAGGCGGGAAAGCAGGGGATATTTTTACCGTAACCCACGGTACAATTAGGTATAAAACAGGTTTAAAGTTGTACAGCAAAAAGCGCAACAAATACTATGAGAATTACGTAATTAACAGACTCTAAAAACAATTTTTTTTCAGTACTATTGTAAAATCAAAATCTTATTACATTTACGGCTCTTTAAAAAACAGGGGAAAAACTATCAAATTAAAAAACATGAAAAAATTACAAGGTCTTCTTGGCAAAGCGTCACTCTTGCTTTTGCTATTTGCTGCTGGCTGTAAAGGGGGTTACAACGGGCAGCTTCTCGGAGAACTCGACCGACCGAAGTGGAATCCGATAACACCTTACGGAATGGTGTTTATTCCATCGGGCGTGTTGCACATAGGCCCAAGCGATCAGGATGTTAACGCATCGCTTCAGGCTCGTGCCAAACAGGTTTCAATTGTTGGTTTCTACATGGACGATACCGAAATTACAAACAACGAGTACCGTCAGTTCATCAACTACGTTCGCGACTCTGTTGCCCACTCAATACTTGGTCACACCAAAGAAGGTGGCGATGAAGGCGGCAAAAGCCAGCTTGACTGGAACAAGTCAATCGAATGGAGTGGTAAAAACAAAGACGAAGCTCTTGAAGATATTTACCTTCCGGAAGACGAGCGTATATGGGGCAAAAAAGAACTTGACCTACGCAAGCTGAAATACGACTACGAATGGTTCGATTATAAAGCAGCTTCGCTAACCAAGAACAGAGGCAAAGCACGTACCAGCTTTATACACAAAGAAAACGTAGACGTATACCCCGATACGCTGGTATGGGTACGTGACTTCTCATACTCTTACAACGAGCCAATGACCCGTAACTATTTCCACCACCCTGCATTCGATGATTACCCTGTTGTAGGTGTTACCTGGCCTCAGGCTAACGCTTTCTGTTATTGGAGAACCCGTCTGTGGGAAGATTACAGAACCCCACGCGGCGAGCCTTTGATGGATATCTTCCGTTTACCAACCGAGCATGAGTGGGAATACGCTGCCCGTGGCGGTAAAAAGCTTGCACCATTCCCTTGGGGCGGTCCTTACGTTCGTAACTCTAAAGGTTGTATACTGGCTAACTTTAAACCTGGCCGTGGTAATTATCCTGAAGATGGCGGCTTTTACACCGTACGTACAGATGCCTACTGGCCTAACGATTATGGTTTATACTGTATGGCAGGTAACGTAGCTGAATGGACTTCTTCGGCTTTCTACGAAAACTCTTACTCATTCATTCACGATCTTAACCCAGACATCCGTTACGATGCTGAATCTACCGAACCAGAAGCTATGAAACGTAAAGTTACCCGTGGCGGTTCATGGAAAGATATTGGCTACTATATCGAAAACGGTACCCGCCACTGGGAGTATGCAGATTCAGCAAAATCTTATGTAGGTTTCCGTTGCATCACTACCTTCCTGGGTCGCGATATTACCGACAACTAGTACAATTATTTGTAGTGTATTTGATAGTATTCTAAGTTTTAATCCTAAACTCAATATTCATTTTTAAACCTTAAACTAAAACTAAAATGGCTCAAGGCAAATCATTTTTTGAAGTAAAATCGGGCAAAAGAATTCTAAACTACGTTTATAGCTGGGGTGCAGCCGTGGTTATTTTGGGTGCGCTTTTCAAAATTTTGCACCTTAAAGGCGCTAACTTAATGCTTATATTAGGCATGGGTACCGAGGTACTTATCTTCATCATATCTGGTTTCGAACCACAATACGATACTCATCATGAATACGAGTGGGAAAGAGTATACCCAGAACTGGCTTCAGAAGGTCCTGTTAGCAACAAAAACCAAAAACCTCTTACTCAGCAATTAGATAAAATGCTAAGCGATGCTAAAGTTGGTCCGGATTTGATTAACAGCCTTGGTAAAGGTTTCACCACGCTGGGCGAAAGCGTAAACAAACTAAACGATCTTACAGAGGCTTCTGTTGCTGCTAACGATTTTTCTAAAAATGCTAAAAACGCTGCCGGCCAAATCAATTCATTTGCACAGGCTGCTGCTACTGCTACTTCTGCTGTAACTCAAATCGGCGCTGGTGCAGAGAATACTAAGGTTTACCACGAGCAAGTACAGGCTATGGTTAAAAACCTGTCATCTCTTAACGCCATTTACGAACTTGAACTTCAGGACAGCAACAACCACCTGAAAGCTATGAACAAGTTCTTTGGTAACCTTAACTCTGCTGCTCAGGCTCTTTCTGAAACAGCTACCGACGCTACCAAATACAAAGACAATCTGGTTCAACTTAACAAAAATCTGACTTCGCTGAATACCGTTTACGGTAGCATGCTGTCGGCCATGAAATCAGTTTAATTGATAGTTTTTCTTGAATCTTTTTGTTTAACTTAATATAACCTAATAATATAACATAAAATGGCTGGTGGTAAACTAACCCCAAGGCAGAAGATGATTAACATGATGTATCTCGTGTTAACAGCGCTTTTGGCCTTGAACGTATCAACAGAGGTGTTGAATGCCTTCAAACTCGTTAACGACGGTTTGGTGACTTCAAACAGCTCACTTACAGAAAAAAATACCGGTATTTATAAAGCTTTCGATAAGCAGTTGGATGCTGATAAAGCGAAAGCACAACAATACTACGACAAGGCTCAAAAAGCCAGAAAAATTGGCACAGAACTTTCTACACTTTTAGATAACTACAAAAAAGAATTAGTTAAACTGGCCGATGGTTATGACGAAGAAAGCGGTGATATTGTTCAGCGCGATAATATCGACATTGCAACTAAATACTTTGTAGAAGAAGGCGAAGGGTTAAAACGTGGTAAAGAACTTCAGGCGCGTATTGAGAAGGCTCGTAAAGACCTACTTGAGCTTGTTGATGAAAAAGACCGCGCTAGCTTCAAAATAGCTCTTAATGGTGCTACCCCAAAAATTAAAGGCGAACCTAACGCTACATGGGAAGTTGCTACTTTTAACCACGTACCAACTACAGCTGCTGTAACTATCCTTACCAAGTTTCAAAACGACGTGGTAAGCTCTGAAGGCGCTGTAATAGAGTACCTGATTAAAAAGATCGGCGAAACCGATTTTAAATTCGATGCTCTTGCTGCTAAAATCATTGCCCCATCTAGCTACATTATGCAGGGCCAGGCTTACAAAGCCGATATTTTCCTTGCAGCATTCAACTCAAATACGCAGCCAGAAGTATTTATTGGCTCATTAGCTGGTTTTAAAAAGAACCCTGATGGAACTTACAATAAAGTTGATTCTCAAAGCCCGCTACCAGCTGGTTACAGCGAAGGCAGTATGCTGAAAGCTGAAGGCGGTATGGCTAAACTTGAGCAAGGTGGTGGTAGTGTAGGTGAAAGAAAATACGGTGGTATTATCCGTGTTAAAAACCCTGTAGGTGGTTATACTTTCTATCCTTTCGAGGGTGGTTACCAGGTAGCTGCTAAAGCTGTGGTTGTTTCTCCTACCAAAATGAACGTACTTTATATTGGTGTAGATAACCCAATGAAAATATCGGTACCGGGTGTAGGTGCTGGCGATGTTAGCGCCTCTCTGCAAGGTTCGGGTACGCTTACCAAAAACAGTGATGGTACTTATACAGCCAATGTAACTGGTGTAGGTAAATGTAACATTGCTGTATCGGCTAAAATTGATGGTAAAGTACAACCAATGGGTACAGAAGAATTCCGTATCAAACGTATTCCAGATCCAATACCTTCACTGGGGGGTAAACTGTTTGGTGGTAACACTCAACCAGGTACTATTAAATCTCAAAGCGGTCTGGTAGCTATGCTGAAAGACTTCGATTTCGATGCTAAATTCAGTATCGTAAGCTTCCAGATGGTATACTCATCAAAAGGTGAAATCTTTAAAGCAGAAACTCAGGGACCTATGTTTAACGCAAACATGAAACAGTTCCTTGATCGTGCTAAGCCAAAAGATATCATCTTTATTGATGAGATTAAAGTTGTAGGTCCTGACAAGCAGCCACGTAAACTGGGTCAGATAGCATTCACTATTATCTAAAAAAAGATATCATGTTTAAAAAAGGAAAATTTGTATTTGCCGGTGCCCTTATGATGTTTGCGGGTGTAGCATTTGCACAGGAACCACTAGATGGTGCCTGGGTTAAAACCACCACCAAAGAGAAAGAAGTGATACCGTACGATTACATCCGCGAAGCCGATGTTTTTTGGGCTAAGCGTATCTGGAGAATGATTGACGTACGCGAGAAAATGAACTTAGCGTTCAAATATCCTCAGCAACCGTTAATCGAAATTCTGCATACTGCAGCTAAAAACGGCGAACTAACAGTATACGATCCATCGGTTGTTGATGCTGACCAGTTCAAGCAGGTTATGACCGTTGAGGACGTAAAAAAACTGGGTACCCGCGTGGACACCGTGATGCAGATTAACCCTGTAACATTGGAAGAAGAGCAGGTTATTCAGAAAAACGAGCTTACCTGGGACAAAATAGTTAAGTATCGTGTTAAAGAAGATTGGTTCTTCGATGAGGAAACATCTACCATGATGTGCCGCATTATCGGTATCGCCCCAATTATGGAAGACTATGATGCCTCTGGTAACTATCGTGGTGATATGACCATGTATTGGTTATATTACCCTGATCTTCGCCCTATACTGGCTAAGTACGAAGTGTTCAATCCTAAAAATGATGCTGTAAGAATGAGCTGGGAAGATATCTTCGAAGCTCGTCTGTTTGAAAGCTTTATTTACAAAGAAAGCAACGTACATGATCGCAACATTCAGGAGTACGCAACTGGTATAGATGCGTTACTTGAAAGTGACCGTGTTAAATACGAAAACTTCAATTTTGAACACGATCTGTGGAACTACTAGTAGCAAACAGATTATAATGTTAAGCGGCCCGCAAAAAAAATGCGGGCCGCTTTTATTTTGTTCCTTACAATCAAGTGGCTACTATTTGTTAAATGTTAAAAACAGGTATCCAACAAATATTTCTTGTAGAAAATGTAACCATTACCCTGCTGTGCCGTTTACTTAATTACCATAGTGCTTAAGTTTAAAGAGTCGGGGGTCAGGGCCCGGCTCTTTTCTTTTTATACCTACTCAAGCCAATAATTTAGTTTTTTTGCGTTTTTAGTGATGTGTGTATGCATTTCGCTATACCAATCTAAAATCTATCTTTGCCGCCCTTAAATATGCAAAAAGCACTAGCCCTTTATTATAAAAACTCTTGTATATCAGTAAGCAGGCTAAAGCATTTATTTGCGGCACCTATTGCGTTGATTATACTGTTGTTTGTATCGTCTTGCGAAACACCCGAGAAAGTACTTAAATCAAACGACCTTGCCTATAAAGAGGCTAAGGCTATATCGTGGTACAATAAGAAAGAGTATTTTAAATGTATTCCGGTTTTAGAGGAGCTTATAGGTATAATGAAAGGCCGTAAAAGTACCGAGGAGTTGTATTATATGTACTCTATGGCTAACTACAAGCAGGGCGATTATTTAATATCTGCATACCACTTCAAAAATTTTTACGACTTATACCCCAACAGCGTGCATGCCGAGGAGTGCTTGTATATGTATGCCAAAAGTAATCTTATGCAATCGCCTAAGTACGAGTTGGATCAAACGTTTACTTACAAAGCGTTAGAATCGTATGCCTTCTTTTTGAATACATACAACGATGGTAAGTACATTGTAGAGTGCAACGAGGCTGTTAAAGCACTGCGCCGCAAGCTTGAGAAGAAAGCCCTGGCTGCTGCCGAGTTATACTATAAAACAGAGAACTACAAGGCCGCTGCATCTTCTTTTGAACAAATACTGAAAGACTATCCGGACATT
>JBJOOW010000146.1:0-2906 GCA_046051095.1 Bacteroidota bacterium
TAACAGATGAAACACACTGGTATCATCATCAGCTATAGTAGGTGTATACTCGCTGTTACCGGTGGTAAGGTCTTTACGCATGGTGTTTTTAATACGCCGGTAGTAACTGTACGAATTAATAAACTGCAACTGGTTGTTCCCTTTCAGGTATACATCGCTTTGTGTGCCCAGGCCCCAGCGCCGGGTGTAGTAGTATTCATCAAAGCCATACGCACTATAGGGGGTAACTACAGGTGCTCCACGATTGATTATCTTCTCATCGAAAAAATTACTGAATACCGAATGCCGGCTCTGCTTAATGCTGAATGAAATGGTGTTATCGTTAAAGTATTGTGTTCTTGGTTTCCATTGCATTATCCGTTTCATTGGGTCGAAGGCAGGAGAGTAGCCATCGAAAAAGTTACGCCCACCCGATGTGGTGAATGTTACACTCTTGTACTTAAAGCTAAAGCGGGCATCGGCATTGTACGTGCCATTGCTTTCGTAGTAACCATTCAGGTTGGCGCTTATTTCTTCTTTAACCCGGCGCTTGCTTATCAGGTTAATAACACCGCCCAGGGCATCGCTGCCGTATATCACACTCATAGGGCCTTCTATAATCTCTATCCGCTCTATGTTCGATAGGTTTATCTGGCTTAAATCAAGGTTGCCATCCATACGGCCTATTACCGGTACACCATCTATCAGTATCTTAATGCCTTGTCCGCCTACACCTTGTATACTGGCCGATGAGCCCAGTATATTATCCTGTTGTAAGCGTACGTTTAACTGGTTGGTTAATGCATCGCGCAGGTTTACGGCGCCCATTTCATCTATCTTCTTTCTGTCAATTACCTTTATGCTATTTATAGATTGTTGCGCTGTAGTAGCAGCTGCCTGCCCTGTTACCACTACGTCTTTTATGTCAACATTATCGCGCTTAAGTTGTATAGCTGTAATGGTTTGTTGTAACTCGGCCACGCCGGTATAAGTACTGTAGCCCAGTTTTTTTATCTGCATGGTACAGGTACCGCTAAAGGGTAAACCTGCTATGCCTTTGCTGTTTGTAAAGCATATATACTCCTTACCGTTGCCGCTATGTCGGGCTGTTACAAAAGCGTCTTCAATAGCAGTGTTTTTTTCGTCGGTAACCAGTACCGTGTATTGTGCTACTGCTATGTTGTACAGCAGTAGCACAGTACTTAGCAGTACTACTTTAGGTAAATTATTGCCTGGTAGCATGCTGTTATTATTTACTCAATAATCAACTTGCTGGTTTTGCCACCTACGTTTAGTAAATATATACCGGTGTTAAGGCCGGTTACATCTACTACCTGGTTGTTTAAACCACTGGTTGCATTAAACCCTTGCTGCATTACTACACGTCCGCTCAAATCGCAGATGGTAAGATTGGTGCTGTTGTTATCGCTGCGGTTGTAATTGTAAACTATGTTTAGCTGGTTATGTGCCGGGTTAGGGTATATGCCTAAAGTGGTAATGCCCTCTGTTTCCTGTATGCCGGTGGTGGCGGTGTACACTTGTTCTTTACTAAATATATAGTTACCTGCAGCGCTGCCACTGAAACCGGTAAATATCAGTTTCCATATATCGCCGTTACTGCGCTTTACAAAAAACGCCAGCGAGTCTTCTATAGTCCAGGTGCCCGCAAAGCTTTTCCAGTTATAGCCTATGGTATTAATATCTGTTTGAAATGTGAAGTTGTTGTAATCTACACTCGCAACATCTACTCCGCTTGCTTTTATACCGGTAACGCCTTTGTTCAGCAACACACCGGTAACACCATACAGTGTTGGGGCGGGTGCGTATATCACCGTCATGTATTTGGTAAAGGTTATATCCCAGTTGGCAGTGGCCGGCTCGCGGTCAAGGGCTGCGTTGTTCTCCAGCGAGTAGTAGCCAAAGTTTTTACCGGTGTAACCACTTTTCGCCAGCGATGCTGTTTGCTCATTCTGTCCGTCAATATCGGCCCAGGTAAACGAGTATGCACTGTTAGCCAGCGAGTTTATCTTAAACTTTTTGTAGCCCCCACTTGCCAGGCGTATTACATAAATACTATCACCGGTTACGCTGTGTGTATTCATATCGTATACACCCCAGCCCAGGTCGTAGTTATTATCCGGGTTGGTGTTTAGTGCGCCTTCGCTCCAGCTTGTTTCGCCGTTCTCAAGCACTTTCCATGTTGCTAAACCTGTGGTGTCAACCGTGCCCCATTGCGCTACAGCATACGGACTTTGATACACCACCAAGCCCTTTTGTGTGTTGGCTAATACCGAGGCCGCGTAACCGCTTATTTCAAAGGCTACATCCCAGTTATCTTTAGGTGTGCTGCCCTGTTCATCGTTAGGCAGGCTATACCATACCTGGTTTACATAACTGGCTCCGGTAGATACTGTATCGGTTGTAGAAGAGGCATTGGCAAACTTCATTGCTGCTATGGCAACCAGCAGGGTAATCATTTTTCTCATGTTCATTTTTTATGTTGTTTAGTTGAATTTTCGGGTGCGAACCTACACTGCGTAACCCTGTTTTGTAGCGCCACAAACAAGGTTTTACAGAAGAGTTACAGGCGTTTTACAAACCGGTTACAATTCACTTTCCGGCTGTTGGTTATGCTTACATGGTTTTGATCAAAGTTGTAAATATGTTAACCCGGGTGGTGGTTAAACTGTTGGCTATTAACGGGTTGTGAAATTCCGGTGTTAACCCACCCCATAGGTTTATATATATTTAAAAATATTAATTCGATAGTTTGCTTTATCATACCTATGTAGTAACTAATACGGACGGGTTTAAGGGTATGTACTTTATTATTTTGTTTTATCGAAATATAAATTTAGGTTTGTCTAAAATTATTTGTAGTGCCCCCGAAATTATACTCCCTCTTTATATCCTTGTGTTTGTGCCTG
>JBJOOW010000147.1:0-5737 GCA_046051095.1 Bacteroidota bacterium
CCACACCGATAGCGATAGCTACGATGATAGCCAGCTACCGTTTAAAGCCACCGAGCATATGCCGGCTACGCACATCAAACTTTTTATATCGTACTACACTATAAAGGTACCGGTGCTTAACCCTACGGTTACAGCAAACGAACCGAAATATGAGGCAAGTTTTGTGTCGCAAGGCCTGCTGTGCAACATTTGGCAACCGCCCAAGTGCTAACCTGTTTTACATACTGTAATTAATTGCAGTGGCTGTGTTACGGCCATCTGTAATGCATTAATAATTCTGCCGTGCATGTACTATGCAATGGCGGTAAAACTGTAAACCATGTTAGAGAGAATAATATCGTTTTCGATAAAAAATAAATTAATTGTACTGGCAGCTACCGTTGCGTTTATACTGTACGGTGCCTATGCCGTTACACGCCTGCCTATAGATGCTGTGCCCGATATAACCAACAACCAGGTACAGGTTATAACGGTATCGCCCTCGCTGGGGGCCACCGATGTAGAGCGGCTTATCAGCTTTCCGGTAGAGCAGGCCAACAGCAACATACCGGGCCTTAAAGAGATACGGAGCATATCGCGCTTTGGGTTATCGGTAGTAACTATTGTGTTTAACGATGATGTAGATGTGTACTGGGCGCGCCAGCAGGTAAGCGAGCGTATGCAGGGTGTAAAAGAAATTATACCCCCCGGTGCAGGGCTGCCATTTATGGCACCGGTTACAACCGGCCTGGGCGAAATATACCAGTACACCGTGCGCACCAAACCCGGCTACGAGGGTAAGTACACCGCTACCGATTTACGCACTATACAGGACTGGATGGTGCGCCGGCAACTGCTGGGCACCGAAGGGGTAGCCGATGTATCGAGCTTTGGGGGACTGCTGAAACAGTATGTAGTGGCGGTAAATCCCGCGCAATTAAAATCGTTTGGGTTAACTATTACCGATGTGTTTAAGGCGCTGGAAAGCAACAACCAGAACACCGGTGGCAGTTATATAGAGAAAGGGCCTACTGTGTTGTTTATACGCAGCGAGGGCCTGGTAGGCAGCCTGGCCGATATTGGCAACATAGTAGTAAAAACCACACCACGTAATGTACCGGTGCTTATACGCGATGTAGCCGAAGTGCGCTTTGGTAATGCTACCCGCTATGGCGCTATGTGCTATAACAACGAAGGCGAAGTAGCCGGTGCAATTGTAATGATGCTGAAAGGCGAAAACTCGTCGGCGGTTATTAAGCGTGTAAAAGAGCGTATTGCTGCCATACAAAAAACACTGCCCGAGGGTGTGGTGGTAGAGCCTTTTCTGGACCGCACCAAAATGGTGAACAACGCCATTGGTACAGTAGAAAACAACCTGATGGAAGGCGCGCTGATTGTGGTGTTTGTGCTGGTGTTTTTTCTGGCCAACATACGCGCCGGTTTGCTGGTGGCATCGGTAATACCGCTGGCTATGCTGTTTGCCGTAGTAATGATGAACCTGTTTGGTGTAAGCGGCAACCTGATGAGCCTGGGCGCTATAGACTTTGGGTTGATTGTAGACGGCGCTGTGATTATAGTTGAAGCACTAATGCACCAGCTGGCACATAACAACTACCTTACCGGTAAAACCCGGCTTACACAACAGCAAATGGATGGCGAGGTAAAACTGGCCTCATCGCGAATGATGAACTCGGCTGTGTTTGGGCAAATAATAATACTGATAGTGTATGTACCCATACTTACGCTGCAGGGTATAGAAGGCAAAATGTTTGGCCCTATGGCGCAAACAGTGGCGTTTGCTATAATGGGTGCGTTTATACTATCGGTAACGTACCTGCCGGTAATGAGCGCGTTGGTTATAAGCAAAAAGCCACAGCACAACAATACTATATCGGATAAAATGATGAATGCCTTAACCGTTTTTTACTCGGGCGCGTTAAGCAAAGCGCTACAATTAAAAACAGTAATACTGGCGGTAGCAGTTACCTTGTTTGCAGTATCGGTTTACCTGCTTACCACACTGGGCGGCGAGTTTATACCGCAGTTAGAGGAAGGTGACCTTGCAGTAGAGTGCCGCTTGTTGCCGGGTACTAATCTTAAAACTACGGTACAAACTACGCAGCAGGCTTCTAAGCTGTTGATGGATAGTTTTCCGGAGGTGATAAAAGTAGTAACCAAAATAGGCAGCGGCGAAATACCAACCGACCCAATGCCCATAGAAAGCGGCGATATGATGGTAATACTAAAAGATAAAAAAGAGTGGACCAGTGCAAAAACGTTTCCAGAGTTGGCCGAGAAGATGAGCACTACGCTGGAGGCTATACCGGGGTTAACCACGGGTTTTCAGTTTCCGGTACAAATGCGTTTTAATGAATTGATGACCGGTGCGCGGCAGGATGTGGTTTGCAAAATATTTGGCGAAAACCTGGATACACTTGCTTACTACGCCAACCAACTGGGTGGTATTATAAGTACTGTAGATGGCGCTAAAGATTTGTATGTAGAACCGGTAACCGGTGTGCCACAAATTGTAATAAACTATAACCGCGAATCTATAGCCCGCTACGGTTTAAACATTAGCGAAATTAACCGCACCGTTAATGCAGCCTTTGCCGGGCAAACCACCGGTATGGTGTACGAGGGCGAAAAGCGCTTTGACCTGGCAGTGCAGCTAGACCGCACTTACCGCAGCAGCGTAGCCGATGTACAAAACCTGTTGATAGCTACACCCACCGGTACGCAGGTGCCGTTATATCAGGTGGCCGATGTGCAGGTAATAGAAGGCCCCAACCAGATACAGCGCGAAGAAACACGGCGCCGTATAGTAGTAGGCTTTAACGTGCGTGGCCGCGATGTGCAAACCATTGTTGGCGAGCTGCAGCAAAAGGTAGATAAGCAGATAAAACTACCGGCGGGTTATACCGTAACGTACGGTGGCACCTTCGAAAATATGCAGGCAGCCAAAGCCCGGTTAAGTATAGCAGTACCGGTTGCATTGTTGCTTATATTTTTACTGTTGTACTTTGCCATTGGCACTGTTGGCGAGGGCGCGCTTATTTATACAGCAATACCGCTATCGGCTATTGGTGGTATACTGGCACTGTGGCTGCGGGGTATGAATTTTAGTATTTCGGCCGGTGTGGGCTTTATAGCCTTGTTTGGTATAGCTGTGCAAAACGGCATAGTGCTGATAGCCGAATTTAAACGCATTAAAAAAGACGGCGAAGCCGATAATGTAATTGATATAGTATTGCAGGGCACACGTACACGTTTACGCTCGGTGCTTATGACAGCCCTTGCCGCATCGATGGGTTTTTTACCTATGGCCTTTAGCCACGGTGCAGGTGCCGAGGTGCAGCGTCCGTTGGCTACGGTGGTTATAGGTGGTATTATATCGGCCACTATGCTTACACTGTTTGTATTACCTATACTGTATGTACTGTACACCGGCATAAGCAACCGCCGCAAAGGTGGTAGTATGGCTACACCGGTTACTGCTACAGCAATACTGTTACTATTAAGTGCAGCTACACAGGCACAGCAAACTGTAACGGTAGAGCAGGCACTTAGTATTGCCGCACAAAATAACCTGAGCCTTAAAAGCGCACGGCTGAACGAAGAGGCCGGCAGCAAGTACAAACGCACCTGGCTGGATATTGGTAAAACCAGTGTAACGGCCGAGTACGGACAGATAAATACGATTTACAACGATACACGCTTTGGTGTATCGCAGGGGTTTACTTTTCCGGGGGTGTATGTGCAGCAAAAACGCTTGCTGAACGAAAACTACCTGGCCACGCAAACCGAAACCCGCCTTACTGCTGTTGAGCTAAACGCAAGGGTTAAAACCGTGTACTATCAGCTACTGGCCATGCGCGAAAAGCAACAGCTACTGTTGTATGCCGATAGTATTTACGAAGCGTTTTTACAAAAGGCCACGCTGCGATACGAGAAAGGCGAAACCAACCTGCTGGAGAAAAGCACCGCCGCGGCATCGCGCAGCCAGGTAGCTAACCAGTTGCAATTGTTACAAAGCGATATGCAGGTTGCCCTGCAACAGTTTAACCGGCTGCTAAACGATAGTGTACTACACGAACCACAAACCGAAGCACAGCTATACAACGCGCCCCTGCCCGATAGCAATGGGCTTGGCAACACACCGGTGCTGGTACGCGAGGCACACCTGGTAAATGCCAGTATGCACCAGTGGCGCTTAGAGCGTAACAAACTGGCACCCGACTTTAGCATTGGCTACAACAACATGAGTATTATAGGCCAGCAAAATGTAAACGGCACCGATGTGTACTTTAACAGCAGCAAACGTTTTAGCACGGTAAATGCAGGTATTAGTATACCGTTGTTTTTTGGTTCGCAGGCGGCACGTATAGCGGCGGCTAAAAAAAGCTGGCTGAAAGCACAAAACGATTATGCGCTTATAACCCAGCAGGTGCAAACCGGTTACGATGCGGCTATGGCCAAAGTAACCAAATACCGCAACAGCCTTAACTACTACCAGGCCAACACGCTGCAACATGCCAATGCAATAATAGAAACTGCCAACGCACAGTTTGCCCGTGGCGAAATAAGTTATATAGAGTGGACGCTGCTGCTAAACCAGAGTATTGGCATTAAAAGCGAGTACACCGACCTGGTAAACCAATACAACCAGGCTGTTTTTGAATTAGAAAAAATTACAGGTAAATAATAAAGCATATTACAAATGAAAAAATATATCATATTAATACTAACCGTGACATTGGCTGCCTGCAACAGCAAACAACCTGCCGCCGAAGACAAGGGCACTGCAACCGAAGCTACCAGCGTTACACTTACCGATGCACAGCTTAAAAATGCCGCTATACAAACCGGCACACCGGTAAACAAAAACATTGCGCAGGTATTAAAACTAAACGGGGTTATTGATGTACCACCGCAAAACATGGTAAGCATCAGCTTTCCGCTGGGGGGCTATTTAAAAAGCACCAAACTACTACCCGGCATGCACGTAAGCAAAGGCGAAAGCCTGGCCGTGTTAGAGGACCCACAGTACATACAACTGCAACAGGATTACCTGATGGCTAAAGCCAAACTGGCGTATACCGAGGCCGACTATAACCGCCAGAAAGATCTGAACGCATCTAAAGCCAACAGCGATAAAACCTTTCAGCAGGCGCGGGCCGATTACGAAAGCCAGAAGGTGCTGGTAAAATCGTTGGGCGAAAAGCTTTTTTTAATTGGCATTAACCCCACCACGCTGAACGAGAATAACCTGTCGCGCAGTGTAAACATCTACTCGCCTATTAATGGTTTTGTAACAGCGGTAGATGTAAACATTGGCCGCTATGTAAGCCCTACCGATGTACTGTTTGAACTGGTAAACCCCGAAGACGTACACCTTAACCTTACCGTGTTTGAAAAAGACGTAAACAAACTGGCTGTGGGCCAGCAGGTAACAGCCTACACCAATAACGATGGTAAAAAATACGATGCCGAAATAATACTGGTAAGCCGTAATGTAGATGCCAACCGTGCGGCCGAAGTACATTGCCACTTTAAGCAGTACGATAAGCAACTGTTGCCCGGTATGTTTATGAACGCCGAAGTAAACGTGCAAAGCAACGATGCACTGGCAGTGCCCGAGGCGGCAGTGGTACGCTGGCAAAACAAAAACTATGTGTTTACCGATGCGGGCAACAACAACTTTACCCTTACCGAGGTACAAACCGGTGTTACCGATGCCGGCTACACCGAGCTACTG
>JBJOOW010000148.1:0-4891 GCA_046051095.1 Bacteroidota bacterium
AGAAATCTGCAGCACATTCATCATGCAAATTTCTTAATTAAATCTGTACACAACCCTACCCGGCAGGGTATAATGACCAGCCTGTTGCGAGGTGGAAGTTTTTCTGTTTACGAGTTATGCGATATGCTAAATGTAGAACAATCTATGATGTCTCAGCATTTAAGCATATTAAGACGAGCTAACCTTGTAAATACCAAGCGAAAGGGGAAATTCATTTATTACTCGATGAATGAAAAAAACCTGGTACTAATGATGCAATACATTAAAAACATGGCCAGCTAAATCGTTTATGTTGATTTTTTGATTTTGTGATGGCAATATTTTTACGAAGAGATCTGATAGGGTTTTATGACTGGCCAGCTGATTGCGAAACCAATGCCCCCCTTAACGCACCCGAGGGCGATAAACCATTTAATCGGGCTTGTGGGTTTGAGGTTTTGTACGTAATAAGAACACTTATGGCTGAGCAAAACTTATCGAGTATTGAAGCCGGGCAAGAGATTGAAATGATGATTAAAGTAGCACCAACTGGGCTGAACACTGTCCAACAAATTAAAAACTGGATATTAAGCAACTAAGAAAGCTAGATAGTATTACTAAAAACGACCAACGGAAGAACCTAAACACCTACTATACTATTTAGGACAGTAAATTTTTGGTTTGCTTTTAAACCACCTTCCTCTTTTCATGCTGAGTTTAGAGGGGGTGGTTATTTTTTTTCGTAACAACGCAATTAATGATGCTCGCCCAGCTCTTTAATGGCGGTAACAAAATCGAAACGCTCCAGTAAACCGGTATCGAATTTACCCGAACGGAACTCTTCATTATCCATTAATGCTATATGGAACGGTATGGTAGTTTTAACGCCCTCTATAATAAACTCCTGCAGGGCGCGCTTCATTTTCACAATGCACTCTTCACGTGTTTTAGCTCGGCAAATTACTTTGGCCAATAGCGAATCGTAATAGGGCGGCACGGTATAGCCAGCGTATATGTGTGTATCTACCCGTACACCATAGCCTTTAGGCGTGTGCAGGGCTGTAATTTTACCAGGACTTGGTGCAAACCCGTTTACAGGGTCCTCGGCATTTATACGGCACTCTATGGCGTGCATCTTCTCGGGAAAATACAACACGCCGGATATAGCAGTACCTGTAGCTATCAGTATCTGCTCTTTTATCAGGTCAAAATCCATTACCTCTTCCGTTACCGGGTGCTCTACCTGTATACGGGTATTCATTTCCATAAAGTAGAAATTCTTGTACTTATCTACCAGAAACTCTACTGTACCTACACCCTCATAATTAATTGCCTGAACAGCTTTTACAGCAGCAGCGCCCATGCGCTGACGCAGCTCTGCATCTACAAACGGCGACGGCGCCTCTTCTACCAGTTTCTGGTGGCGTCGCTGCACCGAGCAATCGCGCTCGCTTAAGTGGGTAGCTGCGCCATATTGGTCGCCGGCCACCTGAATTTCTATATGGTGAGGCTCTTCAATAAATTTCTCAAGGTACACTGCATCGTTACCAAAGCTGGCACCGGCCTCGGTACGGGCCATGTTATAGGCATGTTCCAAACCGGCATCATCGCGCACTATACGCATACCTTTACCACCACCACCTGCTGTAGCTTTAAGTATTACAGGATAGCCTATTTCTTTAGCAACCCGCTTGGCATCTTCTACAGTATCCAACAAACCTTCGCTGCCGGGTATACAGGGTACGCCCGCGCGTATCATCGTTTCTTTAGCGGTTATCTTATCGCCCATGGCGCGCATTTGCGCCGGTGTAGGGCCTATAAATTTTATTGAGTATTTACCACACAGTTCGGCAAACTCGGCGTTCTCGGCCAAAAAGCCATAACCAGGGTGTATAGCATCGGCATTGGTTAACTCGGCCACCGCCATTATAGCCTGCATGTTCAGGTAGCTATCTTTGCTGCGGGCGCTGCCAATACAAATTGCCTCATCGGCAAAGCGCACGTGCAAACTATCTCTATCGGCAGTAGAGTATACAGCAACCGTTTTAATACCCATCTCTTTACAGGTACGTATAATACGCAGGGCTATCTCGCCACGGTTTGCAATTAGTATCTTCTTAAACATAGTTCTATCTTTTGGTATTGAGTAGTGGGTATTGAGTATTGAGAAAACACGCATGTACTTTCTCAATACTCAATACTAGTTACTCACTACTATGCTTTTTCAATCAGGAAAAGAGGCTGGTCGTACTCTACCGGGCTGTTATCTTCGGTAAGTATTTTTACAATTTTGCCTTCGCCACCGTCAAACTCTATCTCGTTAAACAGTTTCATGGCCTCTATAATGCAAAGGGTATCGCCGCCTTTAACCACGTCGCCCACTTTTACATAAGGTTCTTTATCCATTCCCGGCTTGCGGTAGAAAGTACCTACCATAGGTGCGCGGAACGTAATCAGGTTATCGTTTTTAACCTCGGCTTTAGGCGCTTCGGCCTTAGGGGCTTCGGTTTCGGCTTTAGGGGCAGTAGTAACCAGCGGTGCTGCCACAGGGGCTACCATAGGGGCCGATACTACGGTTTCGTAGCCTTTATTTTTTATGGTGATTGCGAAATCGCCTTCTTTAACTTTCAGTTCGCCTATTTCGCTTTTCTTAACCAGCTTAATCAGCTCTTGAATTTTCTTCAGATCCATAGTGATGGTTTTGTGCTATAAAAAATCCCGAATGGGAGGTTCGGGATGTCGAATGTAGAAAAATTTGTGAAATGACAACCGACAATCGACTATTGAAAAACCGGAAAGATTATTTCATTGGTCAACTGTCGGCCGCCTGGGGTCAATTACCCTTTATGTGCTTTTACGCGCTCTACGTAGCTACGGTCGCGGGTGTTTACTTTTATCTTCTCGCCCTGGTTTACAAACAGTGGCACCTGTACAGTAGCACCGGTTTCAAGCGTAGCCGGTTTAGTGGCGTTGGTAGCTGTGTTACCTGCTACAGCCGGTTCGCTGTACGTAATTTCAAGTACTACGTGCTGTGGCAATTCGCAACCCAGTATCTGGTTGGTTTCTTCGTGTACTACCACCTCGCATACATCGCCTTCTTTCAAAAAGTCGTTGTTCTCTATCTGGTTACCATCTATTACTATCTGGTCAAAAGTTTCCTGATCCATAAAGTTATAGCCGGTAGCATCTATATATAAAAACTGGTATGGGCGACGGATAACACGGGCGGTTACTATCTCGTGACCTGCAGGGAAAGTATGCTCCAGCGTACGGCCCGATTTAAGGCCTTTCATACGGCAGCGAACAAAGGCATTGCCTTTACCCGGCTTTACGTGCTGAAACTCTACGAATTGGTAAATGTCGTTGTTGAACTCTATGCAAAGTCCGTTTTTAATATCTGCTGTAGTAGCCATTCTGTTTTATTTATGAGCCGGCAAATATAGCACAGAAACCCCAATTTCCATAGGCTGGCCTATGTCTGTGCTTTTAAGCAATTGCAGCGGTAGCCTGTGTTATCCCCCTGTTAACACCCTTCGCTTCCAATTGCTTAATTACCAATAATTTACAAAAAATCATGTTAATACCCCTTCTTCAATATTTTTATAATATACTGACAATCAATTTTATGCGAATTTTAAAATTCGCGATTTTTTCAAAAAACAGTTGTAGATACAAATTTTTTGTATAAGATATTGACAACTAAATACTTGCAGAGAAACCTATTTAGCCCCCAGTATTTTATCGGTACGGGTGTGGCTGTGGCAGCTCATACAACCGGCTATTAATCCCTTTTGTAACACCTTTTTGCCATCGGCGCTAATTATAGCATATACCCAGCCGCTATCGGTTGGGTAAGTGGTGCTATTGCTTTTGTAAATTACGTAATCGGGACCTTTGGTGCCAGGCACCATGTACAGCGAGTCGCCGGTGCGCAACGCCTTGCCATCGCCGGGGCTGTTGTGCGTGGTAGTATAGTTAAGGTAGGTGCTAAGGTATAGTATCTGCCCCTCGGGCTGAGCCAGTTCGTAAGCATAGCTGTTGTCCGACTTTGCCCTAAGCCTGAACATTTTGCCCCCATGTGTAGCGGTATCGGTGCTGCGGCTTAAAAACAAGGTAGTGGGCGGAAACACCTTTGGGTCGTTAGGATTATAGGGGCGCGTATCTATAGCTGCCATTTTTACGGTGTAGTTAAACAGCGGTAGTTTATCGTGCGTGGCTACAATATCTAAAAACACCTTATCGTCGGGCGCAATATTGCCTTGCTGCTTAAAACCAAACAACAGCACACAACAACTAATTATAAAAAGCAGAATAGCGGGGCGCATGGGGCGAAACGTCAGTAAATTAAATGTGACACTATTACTTTCACTATATTACACCTAGTTCTCTCAAAATATCATTTTTAAATTTACTAAAAGGACGATTGACAAAATTTTCTGTTTTGTATTCAACTCCGAAAATCATTCGATACATATCTTCTCTAGATATGTTGATTCCTTTGCTCGTAAGATTAGACTCCAATATCTGCAAATACCGATCTGAAAAATAGCTTCTTATTTTCAATAAATCTTGTAGCTCACAAATATGAGAATTATAAACTTCTTCTAATGCGAAAACATCCACACTGTGTTCAGCCTTGGAGTCTGCAGGAGTTTCAATTTTTATCCTAACTCCACTTTCGGTATTAATTGAATATTTATATGTGAATTTAATATCATTTATAGAATTGTCGACATAAGGATGCAAGTAATAGTCAAGGTTCATTTTATGAGTTCCTTTGATAGTAGAATTACAAACAGAACAACTGGGAATCAAATTAAAAAATGAAATAGCCAAAAGCGGATTAGATGCTTTATCAAAATAATGATCAAACTGTGGTCGAGCAATTTTTTTACCGTCCTCATTTCTTATT
>JBJOOW010000149.1:0-4392 GCA_046051095.1 Bacteroidota bacterium
CTAATACCGACAGACCTTCTTTAAAGTTCGCAAGGATCGGGTTCTCGATAACCTCGCTACCGGTAGAACCTGATTTACGAGGCTTAGCCATCAGACCACGCATACCCGAAAGCTGCTTAATCTGCTGCTTGCTACCACGGGCTCCCGAGTCAAGCATCATGAAGATAGAGTTGAAGCCTTGTTTGTCTTCGCTAATCTGTTTCATCAACTGGTTAGTCAAACGGCTATCGGTTGCTGTCCAGATATCTACCACCTGGTTAAAGCGCTCCTTATCGGTAATGAAACCTTCCTGGTAGCTATCGTAAATTTCATCTACTTTACGTTGTGCATCGGCGCATAGCTGCTCTTTGTTGGTAGGTACTACCACATCGCGCAGGTTAAAGCTCAAACCACCACGGAACGAGTAGAAGAAGCCCAGTTTCTTAATATCATCAAGGAACTTAGCTGTGGTTGGTATGTTCGAATCGGCAAGTATACCACCAATTACGTCTTTCAGCTGTTTTTTACCCAGCATCTTGTTTACGTAACCAACCTGCTCTGGCACTACCTGGTTAAAGATAATACGGCCAAGGGTTGTTTCGGTAAGTTTAATTGCAAAAGTACCATCGGCGTTTTTAACGCGCAGGCGGCAGTGTACCGGTGCGTGTAATTCAACACGGCCTTCGTTGTAGGCAATCAAAGCCTCTTCTGGTCCGTAGAATTTTAGGCCCTGGCCTTTTACTTTATCATCACCTATAGTACGTTTCTCTTTGGTCATATAATATAGACCAAGAACCATGTCCTGAGAAGGCAGGGTGATAGGTGTACCGTTCTGCGGGTTCAAAATGTTGTGCGAAGCCAGCATCAGCAATTGCGCTTCTAGTATCGATGCGTTGCTTAGTGGCACGTGTACCGCCATCTGGTCACCGTCAAAGTCGGCGTTGAACGCTGTACATACCAGCGGGTGAAGCTGGATAGCTTTACCTTCTATCAGTTTAGGCAGGAAAGCCTGAATTGACAAACGGTGAAGTGTAGGGGCACGGTTCAATAAAACCGGGTGGCCTTTCAGTACATTCTCTAATATATCCCAAATAACAGGCTCTTTTTTATCAACCAGTTTCTTGGCGCTCTTTACGGTTTTAACTATACCTCTTTCAATCAGCTTACGGATGATAAACGGTTTGAAAAGCTCGGCAGCCATATCTTTTGGCAAACCGCACTCGTGTAGTTTCAACTCAGGGCCTACTACGATTACCGAACGGCCAGAGTAGTCAACACGTTTACCAAGCAAGTTCTGACGGAAACGGCCTTGTTTACCTTTCAGTACATCGCTTAGCGATTTTAACTGACGGCCACCTTCTGCCTTAACGGCGTTGCTCTTACGGCTGTTATCGAATAACGAGTCGATAGCCTCTTGTAGCATACGCTTCTCGTTACGCAAAATCACCTCAGGTGCTTTTATTTCTAATAGTCTCTTCAGACGGTTGTTACGGATAATTACACGGCGGTAAAGGTCGTTCAAATCCGACGATGCAAAACGGCCACCATCCAATGGAACTAACGGACGAAGCTCTGGCGGTATAACCGGTAAGAACTGCACTACCATCCACTCAGGGCGGTTTTCTATGTGCGTGTTAGCCTCACGGAACATCTCTACAACGCTCAAACGTTTAAGCGCCTCGGCTTTACGCTGGCGGCTTGTTTCGTTAGCAGCATCGTGGCGAAGTTTAAATGAAAGCTCATCTAACTGTATGCGCGACAGAAGCTCTTTTATAGCCTCGGCACCCATTTTAGCTATAAACTTATTAGGGTCAGTATCATCCAGCGCGTAGTTATTTTTCATGTTCTCGTTATCGAACACGCTCAGGTACTCCTCTTCGCTCAGCAGGTCAAGGTAAGCAAGGTTTTTCTGCTCTTCGCCTTTCTCTGTCATTACGGTTACGCCTTCGGCAGCACGGCCCGGCTGTACAACCACATATCTTTCGTAGTAGATAATGCTCTCCAGTTTTTTAGAAGAGATACCCAGCAGGTAACCAATTTTGTTTGGCAACGATTTAAAGTACCAGATGTGAACGATAGGCACAGTCAGTTTAATGTGGCCCATGCGCTCGCGGCGTACTTTCTTTTCGGTAACCTCTACACCACAACGGTCGCACACAATACCTTTGTAACGTATACGCTTGTATTTACCGCAGTAGCACTCATAATCTTTGGTTGGCCCGAATACACGCTCGCAAAACAAACCTTCCATTTCAGGTTTGTAGGTACGGTAGTTAATCGTTTCAGGTTTTTTAATCTCACCATTGCTGCGGCCCAGTATTGCATCGGGCGAAGCAAGCATAATGGTGATCTTCGAGAAATCAAGCTTTTGCTTGTTGTCTTTTTTAAATGCCATTCTTTTTAAAAGTTAATGGTTAAACGAAAATTGAAAAGGTTGAATAGCAAATAGTACTTAGCCAACAGTTATAGCCGTTAAGCTATGGCTGTTTGTTTGTTACTATTTCCCTGTTTGGTACCTGTTCTGCGTTCGCGCCTGCCGGCTTGCATAATAGCAGATAAATGGTTAGGACTTTACAAGGAGGCGCAAAGATAGCAGACTATACTACAAAAACAAGCCTTTTTAGCACTAGTTTGCAGGTAGCATTTTACTACTCAAAAACGAGGGTGTTAACATAACCCACACCATGTTAATACCATGACCTTGTAACTGACTAAAAATCAGGAACTAACAAAAATTAATGTTAATACCCCTCCTAAAAACAGGTTGTAACAATCTGATTAACAAGCGATTGCATTTTTGGTTTTATGGAATTTCTAAAACAAATCAAATAACTGATATTCAATTAATTAAATCAAAATAGTGTCGGTACCGAGTAGTTTTTATAAGTTACATCAACAGGTTTTTGCAATTCTAAGCATAACTTTAACCCTGCTATCGCCTAAAACACTAAACTGTGCAAGTAATTAAATCGCCCGTACCCCAGCGCATCCTCACCGCCTTTATAATCCTGTACCTGCTATCGCTAACCGGCCCCGCCATAAGCTATTCGTACAACGGCACCATTCACACACTTTCAGCTATCGAAGTATTTTTAGTGGGTGGCATTGCTTTTATTGGTGGCGGCATGTACGAGTCATTCATATGGCTGGCTAATCCAATAGGTCTGCTTACTGTTCCGTGGTTTATTTACAACAAACGGAATGCAATGGTTAGTTCGTTTACAGCTACAATTATTGCATTATCCTATTCATTACGGGGCAAAGTGCTGGCTGCCGAAAACGGCAGCGTAGGTTATATTACAAGCCTTGGGTGGGGGTATTGGCTGTGGGCATTATCCTTTGTAGTGCTGGCCGCTGGGGTAACGTATTATTACAGGGTGACAGACAAATAAAGATGATTGCAATTTATTTTCAAAAACCAGCCCTTAATAGTTAGCCCTGCATCTTCACATTCTATCTGCTGTCCGTGCACTTAGTGGTTAACAAATGTATTCTCTGTTCCCTATGCCCTCTCCCCTAACACTACACATGCAACAAAACACAAAACGATATTCTGCATTTCTATGTTCCTATGTGGTAAATTGTATTTTGCATTAACCTGCCTTTGTGCTCTTCGTGCACTTAGTGGTTAACCATACATTCTGTCTTTCAATCCAAAATCCACATTCAAAAATCACACTTCCCAATATCGCTAGTGATTCACAAATGTATTCTCTGTTCCCTATGCCCTCTCCCCTAACACTACCCCTGCAACAAACACAAACCTGCATTTGGTATTACTATGTTCCTATGTGGTTGGTAATGTATTTTGTATTAAGTAAGCTTTGTGCTCTTCGTGCCCTTAGTGGTTAACGTTGTATTCTGCCTTTCAATCCAAAATCCGCATTCCCAAATCCCAATTCATTATATCCTACTTCTTACTACCTTTATTGTACATCAACACACTACTACATGAACAATATACTACGCAACATACTGGCTGGTATTGCCGGTGGCTTTATTGGCGGCTTAATTAATATGGCTATTGTAATGGCAAGCGGCAAACTGGTTCCGCCACCACCCGGCACCGACCTTACCACACCCGAAGGCTTTACAGCGGCATTACCGCTATTGGGGCCTCAACATTTTTTAATGCCTTTTCTGGCGCATGCCCTGGGCACGTTTACCGGTGCGCTGATAGGTGCTATGTTTGCAGCTACCAACAAAATGCGCGTAGCCATGGTTATTGGCATATTGTTTTTAGCCGGTGGCATTATGGCCGCCCGTATGATACCCGCACCAACCTGGTTTATAGTACTTGACCTGCTGGTTGCTTACATACCTATGGCCTACATAGGCGGCAAACTTGGCGCCGGCAAAGAGTAAACACGCTTAGCTTTAAGCGTGTAAGAAACACACCGGCACACACATCTT
>JBJOOW010000150.1:0-2707 GCA_046051095.1 Bacteroidota bacterium
CTTACCTGCTGGTGGTTGCCTTATACTTTTGCCTGCCCGTTACACATGAGCGCGAGGGGCTGGCACCTTTATGGCGCTACCTAACCTTTACCCAAAACTATGGGCTCGATTTACGGTATCACGGTACGTTTTCGCATGCATGGTCGCTGTGTATAGAGGAGCAATTTTATCTATTGTTGCCCTTTACGCTAGTTGCGCTGTTGTTATCTGATTTATATAAAAAGGGTTACTGGTTAATACCTGTAATGTTTGTTGCAGGTGCAGCTGTACGCTGGTGGGCTTATACTTATTATGTAGCACCCACCATAAGCGAGGGCTCTGTAGACCCGATTAGCTGGTATAAATATATATACTACCCTACCTATACCCGGCTGGATGGGTTGCTTACCGGCATTACTATAGCAGCCGTTTTTAATTATGCTACCGAAGTAAAGCAAAAGGCAGATAAATACGGTAACTATTTATTGTTAGCAGGGTTATTGGTGCTGGTGGTTGCATGGTTTATCTGCGAAGAGCAATTGTCGTTAACGGCTTCGGTGTGGGGCTTTCTGGTTGTTAGCATGGGGTATGGTTTGCTGGTTGCGGGCACTGTTAGTTCCTCATCGGTATTGTACCGGTTCAAATCGGGTGTTACAGCACAACTGGCTAAACTGTCATATGGTCTGTATCTGATACATAAAATCGTAATACACCTAACCCAATTATGGCTGGGCGATATTGTTGCCGCAGATAGCACACTTATGTTTTTGCTATGTATAGTCACTACAATAGTTGCAGCGTATGCGTTATACCTGTTGATAGAAAAACCATTTATGCTTTTGCGCAACAGGTTTGTATAACCTGGTGCCCTATGTAAGCAGGCATTGTTATATTTGGTATAACGTATGCTGAACCGAAAGAAATTTATACAACGCGCTGCATTGGCAACCGCCGGCCTTTCGCTCCTCGATTTTATGGAGCCGCTAAAGGCCAGCGAATTTAAGTTTCATCTTAACCGGATTGCACAGTTAGATCCTGTGAATGCGGCAGAAGATGAAGATTTCTGGAACCTGATACGGGAGCAATACACCACTTCGCCCAACGTAATTAATCTTAACAACGGTGGGGTTAGTCCGCAGCCCAAGCCCGTGCAGGATGCCCATATACGCTATTACCAGTATTGCAACGAGGCACCTTCGTACTACATGTGGCGGGTACTTGACCAGGGGCGCGAGCCTTTGCGCGAAAAGCTGGCTAAACTGGCCGGCTGCTCTGCCGAAGAGATTGCCATAAACCGCAACACTACCGAGGGGTTGAATACTATCATTTTCGGGCTTAACCTAAAGGCCGGCGATGAGGTGGTACTGAGTAAGTACGATTACCCCAATATGATGAACGCCTGGAAACAGCGCGAAAAAAGAGATGGCATTAAGCTTAACTGGGTTGATTTTGATTTGCCGGTAGAGAGCGACGATGTATTTGTACAGAAGTATGCTGCGGCTATTACACCCAATACCAAAATTGTACACATAACCCACATGCTTAACTGGACCGGCCAGATACTGCCGGCCCGTAAAATTGCCGATGTGGCCCATGCCAAAGGCTGCGAGGTAATTGTAGATGGTTCGCACTCGTTTGCACATATAAACTATACCATACCCGACCTTGATTGCGATTACTATGCTACATCGTTGCATAAATGGTTGTGTGCCCCGTTTGGCACCGGTATGATGTACATTAAAAAAGGGAAGGTTAAAAACGTATGGGCGTTGCTATCGGCACCCATACCCGATGCTGATAACATCGGTAAATTTGAATCGCTGGGTACGCGCTCGTTTGCTGCAGAAATGGCCGCCGGCAATGCAGTAGATTTCCAGTACCTGATAGGGGCAGAGCGTAAAGAGGCCCGTTTACGTTACCTTAAAAACTATTGGTGTACCAAAGCCAAACACGAAGTGCCGGGCTTTAAGCTTAATACATCGCTTAAAGATGACTTTAGTTGTGCTATTGCTAACTTTAGCATAGAAGGTTTAAAACCGGAAGATATTGATGCCAGGCTTTGGGAAAAGTTTAAGATACATACCACTACCGTTAACCACGAGAATATACATGGTGTAAGGGTAACCCCACATGTATATACCAGCATATACGACCTTGAACGGCTAGTAACTGCACTGAAACAAATAGCTACGGCTAAGTAGGTGCTGTTTAAATCAGCCTCTTTTCCATCAGGTAGTGAGGTATGTTTACCTCGGTAAACTCGTTACCTACAATGGTATAGCCCATTTTAGTATAAAACGGTTCGGCTACTTTGCGGGCATGGCAAAACATGGTATGGTAACCGTTTTGCAGGGCATACTCCTCGGCAGCTACCGATAACTGTCGGCCAAGCCCTTTACCCTGTTGGCTATCATCTACGGCCACCTGGCGCATTTTCATACGGCCGTTTTCGGCGGTGGTAAGGGTTAAGCAGGCCAGTATGGTGCCATTTTCAAACAAACCGAAATGCAGGTCGTGTTCGTCTTTTTTTAGCTCTTCGGGGGTAAACTGTAGGCCCAGTGGTTTACGCAGTACCCTGTCGCGCAGGGTTAGTGCCTGGGTATATTCGGGGCTATTGTAAGCGAATGTTTTTATCTGGTAACTCATTATAATTGCTAAAAAATAAAAAGGAGGCCACTGGAAAGCCAACTTTAACAGAAAAATTTTACTTTCACGTTAAAATATAAAG
>JBJOOW010000151.1:0-4544 GCA_046051095.1 Bacteroidota bacterium
CTGTGGCTATTACTTCATCCGTTGTCTGGTAACTTTTAGGTAGTGCAACGCAGCCTGCCAGTAACAATAATATAAATGCGAGTGGGTATAGTTTTGTCATGTATAAAATATTGCAGCGCTAAGTAAGCTTATTTGCTCATATTTTATTCTTCTCGCTACGTATATACATGTAAAAGTAAAAGGTAGAAAGGCCCGCAAACAAATGCCACAGCGAGTGTGGCTGTACGTAACTATCGGGCAGGCAAAGTATTTTATAAATATCGAAGGCAAACCACATTACAGCAAAGGCTATACAGGCAATGCCTGTTAGCAGGTAGCGGTGGTTGGTACGGCCGCTATCGTACCGCTCTACTATAAGGCCCAGCAGGGCTATGGTGATGATTATACCCAGCACCACGTAGTTTTCCATACCGTGCGGCATGCCAAAGGTAAGCAGTATGTACATAATAGTAAATGCTGTAATTACTGTAATGGTGCTTTTAGTGTGTTTGGTGTTACTGGGCAGGCCAATTGATAAAAGCCACACACGGTGCGTAAAATACATAAGCGGGTAAAGCGATAGGGCGTATACTGCCGAAAAATCGAGCTTGCTGGCAAAGCCTATCAGCGATGAGTGGAAGAACGTACTGGCTATAAAAATGTATAGCAGTATGCCACCCAACATAATGCTGTAAAACGGGTTGGCCGATATGATGTTGTATTTGTTGCGTTTACTTTGGTCTTTCCAGCCGCGGCGTAGTATAGCAATACCGGGCAGCAGGTAAGCCAGGTTACTGAATGTATTTACAGGCTGGCGCACTATTTTGCTCATATCGGTATACTCGCAAAAAAAAGTGCCTATATCGCTATCGGTAAGGTAGCCCTGCCAAAAATTTTGCAGCCACGGCCTGCTGTTCAGCCACCATATAGCAAGGCCAAATAAAAACGTTGCCGTTGCAAAAAAAAGCGTACGCCGCCCCGATACTTTAAACATGTTAAACCGAACCATATGCAAGTACACGCAAGTTATATAAACCTACCCATATAGTAAACACAAAATACTACCAGCTTATAGCATTGGGTTTGCCAGCTACCACCGGCAGGGTAAAGTAAAAGGTAGCCCCTTCGTTTACGGTGCTTTCGGCCCATACAGTACCACCGTGTTTTTCTATAATCTTTTTTACCAGCACCAGTCCTACGCCTGTGCCTTCAAACTCGCTGTAGCCGTGCAAACGTTGGAAGGCCGTAAACAGTTTATCGTAATTGCGCATATCGAACCCGGCACCGTTATCGCGCACAAAAAAGGTAGCCATGTTGCCGTTTACCACACAGCCGGCTTTTACAATAGGGTTCTCTTTTTTAGATGAGTACTTAACCGCGTTGGATATCAGGTTTACCAGTACCTGCCGCAACATACTTTCATCGCCATAAACCACGGGTAGATTGGTAAGTTCCAACCTTGCTTTATGGTTGGTGTTAAATAATATATCATCCCACACGGTTTGCGTAAGTATGCTCATATTAACAGGTGCAATACCGGGCTTCATTCGTTCGTATTTGGCCAGTACCAGCATATCATCAATAATAGCGTTCATACGTATACTGCTGCTTTCAATATGTTGCAGCATTTCGTTTACATCATCATTTAACCCCTGGCTATATTGGTTTTTAATAAGCTTGCAAAAGCCCATTACGGCACGTACAGGGGCGCGTAAATCGTGCGATACAGAATACGAGAAAGCTTCTAATGCCTGGTTGGCCTGTGTTAATGCAGCAGTACGATCGGCTATTCGTTTCTCAAGGTTTTCGTTTAGCAGGCGTATTTCTTCTTCGGCCTTACGTATATCGGTTACATCCTGTATTATGCCGTAACTACGCAACGGTTTATGGTGGTTATCAAACTCAAATTTTGCTTCAGAAACACCATAGCGCAATTCGCCATCTTTACGTATAAACCTGAAATGGATAGTACTGGTAGTGCCGTTTATAAAATTCTGTTCAATAGTGTTGCGTACATAGTCTACATCATCCGGATGTACGCGTGAAAGAAAATGTTCCAGCGTGGCCTCGGTATCTTCCTGTTTATAACCCAACAGGTTAAACAATTCATCGCTCCACTGCTGGGTATTATTTATCATATCATAATCCCAGCTACCAACCTGCGCTATGGTCTGCGCTTCTTTTAATATGCTTTCGCTTTGTATTAGTTTTTTCTCGGCCAGCTTACGCTCGGTAATATTGTGCCGTATACTAACGTACTGGTACGGCTGTCCGTGGCTATCAATAAATGGCACAATGGTGCTATAGGTCCAGTAATAGGTGCCATCTTTGGCTTTGTTTTTTATTTCGCCATGCCATAGCCTGCCGGCTTTAATGGTGTTCCACATATTACGTATAAACGCTTTGCTATGGTGGCCCGAGTTGATAATACGGTGGTTTTGGCCCAATAGTTCCTCTCGGTTATATTTAGATATATGGCAGAAATTATCGTTGGCATGTGTAATTACACCTTCTGCATCGGTTATGCTTACAATGGCCGATTCATCCAGCGCAAACTTGTAGTCGGCAAGTTCTTTATTGTTTATCTTCAGGTCGTGCAGTGCTTTTTCGCGTTCGGTAACATCAATAGCCAGTATTAGCCGTTGTTGTACATCGCCATATATTATATCGTGCGATACAATTTCTACCGAACGTTTTTCGCCGTTTTTCTTTACATGTATCCATTGCCCCTGGTGGTTGGTTCCCTTTATATTACTGTTAACTATCAGCCGGTCAAATTTATCAACTTCACCGGCAGGGCGCAGGTCGCGCGCGTTCATTTGTAAAAACTCTTTGTGGCTATAGCCATAGTGTTTTATGGCAGCCTCGTTTACATCGGTAAAATTAAAATCGGGCAGCGACAGCATAAACATGGGTAATGGGTTGTTGTAAAATAACATCCGGTATTTTTTTTCAGATTCTACAAGGGCAGTTTCTGTTTTTTTACGTTCTGTTATATCGCGGAAGTAGATAGATATGCCCTCTGGCGAAGGGTATATGTGGTTTTCTAACCACAAGCCAAGTGGCGGGTAAAAGGCCTCAATATGCACATACTGCTGCTGTTCCATAGCTTTGTAGTAGGCATCGTGAAAAGGCAGTTTAACATCTTCGGGGAATAGTTCCCAGTTATTGCGGCCCAACAGTTCGGTTACTTTATGGTTTAGTATGCGGGCAGCATTTTGGTTTACGTAGGTGAAATTCCAGTTTTTATCAAGCGCTACAAAACCATCCGATACGCGGTCGAATATTTTGTTAAGCATATCGGTAGTACTTTGTAGTTCTTTCGTACGCTCGCTTACACGTATTTCAAGCTCCTGGTTGGCTTTAAGCAGCATTTGTTCAGCACCCAGACGTTTATCTACGTTTCTTTTTATTGCAATCGAAAAACCTGTAAAGCATATTATAGCAATAATAGAAAACGCAAATACCCATGTAAATGCATTTTTAGCGTTTTGTATTTTTTGTGTATTATATTTTGCCAGATTGGCGCGTTCCGTAGTTTCTATTTGGCTTACTATGGCTTTAATACTATCCATTGTGCTATTGGTAATATCACTATTTAGGCTGGCAAGTAGTTTTTTGTCATCGGTTGCATTACGCGTGCTAATGCAATTATAGCCGAGTGCAATTTTTTGTTTTGCCAGCGTTTTGTAACGGTTAAGTTCTTGCTTTTCAATCGGGTCCGATAACGTAGTGTTATCTAATCCTCCTATTGCCGCCAGGCAGTTTTCGGCCAGCGTATTTATATTTTGCAGTAGTGCCGAATCGCCCGAAATCAGGTAGTTATGGTACTGTTTTTCAAACTCAAGCAGGTAGTTGTTGGCTACTTCCAGGTTTTTAAGTATTACCAGTGTTGTTTTATTATCGGCAGTTACGTGGGTTGTTTTTTGCAGGCTACGGTAAGTTACAACTGTAAAACCCGTCACAAAAATAATGAAGGTTATAAATGCGGCTAATAACAACCGGTTGTAGAATTGGTGGGTCATAGGAGCGGTGTTCTACTACAAAAAACGTATGCTATTTGTTAAAGTTATATGACATGCATCAGTGTTAAAACTGATAAATACCAACCTGTACAAGTTGCAGTCTTTACAGATTACGTATTGTCAAATTATAAATATGTTGTATATTGTTTAAATGTTTTTTATTATTGTACCGAGGGTTCTTCCTCAATTAAGGTGGCGGGGTCAGTGGGTGTCCTCGCCACCGCTTTTTTAAGTCGTAGCTTACCATCCCTTTTTCATGGGTAGTAGCTGTACTGGTTGTACTTAATGTGCAATTGGTTGAATTGCAGGCGGTAATTACCTGCAATTACCTATATTCGGGGTATTAATAAACGCTCGAAAATTGCTCAAATGAAGAGAATTGTACTTTATGTTCTGTCGCTACTGTTTGTAAATGTGCTGTTTGCGCAAAACACACCGCAGTGGTCAACCGATATTGCTCCGCTGTTTTATCAGCATTGTACCACCTGCCACCACAGCGGTGGTTTGGCTCCGTTTTCGCTGGTAGGTTATACCGATGCA
>JBJOOW010000152.1:0-9399 GCA_046051095.1 Bacteroidota bacterium
CACCGCGACTGAACTACAACGGTGCCGATACCATTGTTTACCAGGTATGCAATACCAACTGTGCCAACGCCTGCGATACCGGTGTGGTATATGTTGCTATCTGCCCGGTAAACGATCCACCGGTAATTACCGATGTAATTGACACTATACTGATTAACACCAGCGATACAGTTTGTCCTCCGCTGGCCGATGTAGATGATGCTATCAATACACTTACCGTATCTACCGTTAACTGCGGTACTATAAACGGTACAGTAAGCGTAATAAACGGCTGCATTGCTTACACACCAACCACTAACTGGATTGGCACACAGGTAATCTGCGTATCGGTATGCGATACATCGGGAGCCTGCGATACCGGTACTGTAACCATAGTGGTACTGCCTGTAAACAACCCGCCGGTAGCACAGAAGATAAGCGTGTTTACGTGCGACAGCACCAGCGTTGGTGTTAACGTTGCCGCTTCTACTTCGGACCCGGATGGTAACCTGATGACCTACAGCTACGGCCCTGTTAGCGGTGGTACATGGACTGTAACCGGCAACGGTTCGGGTGTGTACTACAACAACACGCCGGGTGTTTACACTATGGAATACTATGTATGCGACATCAGCAACATACCGGTATCTCCGCTGTGCGATACCAACATTATCCGCTTCACCGTAATACCATGCGATGGCAACAACAATCCACCGGTGGCTAACGATGATGAGGTAATGACGGCTATCGATTCGGTAACCATTATCAACGAGCTGGCTAACGACTTTGATCCGGACGGCGACCCGCTGAACGTAACTATCATTGGCGGCCCTGGTCTGCCGGGTGCTACAGCATCGCTGAACGGTGATAACACTGTAACATACACATCGCCGGTAGCCGGTAACGATACTGTAGTGTACGCTATCTGCGACCCTTACGGTGCTTGCGATACAGCTATTATTATAATACACGTAGGTACTGTAAACGGCAACAACCACCCACCAGTAGCGGTTGACGATTTCGGTACAACCGATTACCAGACACCGGTGAACGTACCTGTACAAGGTAACGACCACGACCCGGATGGCGATCCGTTAACTACTACCAGCATACCAGTACCACCTACCGGTGGCACAGCAACCATTAACCCGGATGGTACTATTACATACACACCTACTACTGCTAACGCATACAACCCGGATACCTTTACATATGTAATATGCGATGGTGGCACGCCGGTATTATGCGATACTGCAACGGTTGTTATCTACATCAACAACTCGGTGGTAGCTGTTAACGAGTGTACCGAAACCGGTTACAACCACACTACAGTAATTAATGTACTTGCTAACGATTACGATCCGGATATTATCGATTCGATATGGGTGGCTGGTACAATTAGCCTGCCAAATACACAGGGTACAACCTTTGTAGACTTGAAAGGCAGAATACACTACATACCACGTAACGACACCTGCGGATTTATAGATACGTTTGCATACGTATTGGTAGATGAAGCCGGTTCGATAGATACAGGTTATGTATGTGTGGATATTAAGTGCTGCGAAAAACCTGTGGGTGTAACCGATACCATCAGCATTGCCGCAGGCGATTCGGTAGCGATAATTGTAACGCTGAACGACACCATAAGCGGACCTACAACTGTTAACCAGATAGTAACCGGCCCGCAACACGGTACGGCTTACTTTGTGAACGATACTACTGTAATGTATGTATCGGCAAATGGTTACTGTGGTAAGGATACGTTTACGTACGTTGGCGAGAACCTGTGTGGTTTAGATACAGCCGAGGTGATAGTAAACGTTATATGCAACACTAAACCTGTAGCTGTTAACGATACCCAAACTATCTGTTTACAGGATACTATAACCTTTACCCCACTGGGTAACGATATAGATGCCGATGGTAACCACATCCGTATAACCGGTATTGGTGCACCAAGCAGCTCGGGCTTAATAAACATACAGGCGCTTACCGATAGCACTATAACCATTAGCAGCAACGGTACCGCCAGTGTAATTACGCTTGATTACTACATCTGCGATAACGGCCTGCCTGTTAAGTGCGATACCGGTACTATTACCGTACGCATTACACCATGCCCTACACCGCAGGTAACACCAATTTACGATACACTACAGGCTTGTGTAACTACCGATTCGATATGCATTGACCAGTACGTATCGTTACCAGCCAATACCAACTGGACTATTACCAACATGTGCGAACCTGCCAACGGTACATTAACTTACAGCAGCCACTGCTTTAACTATGTACCTAACACCGGTTTCTTCGGTAACGACACTATGTGTGTAACCGTATGTACCGACCAGGGCAACTGTACCACAGCACCGGTAGTAATTACTACAGTTGATTGTATCATACAGGCAGTAGATGAGCCTTGCGACCTGGATACTACTATCATTAACACACCAATTACATTGGATGTACTGGCTAATGATTTAATACCAGCCGCTGCCGATACTATTGTAACACTTGCCACACAGCCTGCCAACGGTAGCGCCGTGGTAAATGCCAACAATACAGTTACCTACACACCAAACGCCAACTACAAAGGCACCGAGCAGTTTAGCTACATAGTATGTGCTGCAACCGGTAGCTACATTTACTGCGATACAGCCAACATCTGTATAACAGTGGTAGATACTACACAGCCTTGCTATATACCTAACGGCTTCTCGCCAAACGGTGATGGTGTGAACGATAACTATGTAATACCTTGTAAAGACCGCACGCCGGATGGTACTGTACGTATCTTCGACCGTTGGGGTGTTGAGGTTTGGTTCAGCAAAGGTGGATACCAGAACGATTGGGATGGTAAAAACATGGATGGAACCATACTGCCGGATGGTACTTACTACATAATTTACGAATACAACGATGGCACTAACCGACGCGAAGCCAAGTTTGTTGTAATTCACCGATAAGAAGTAATACGGCCTTCTCTCGCATGAGAATGGGAGAGAAGGCCTTTTAAAAAATAGTAAACCTGAAAAAAGTATTTATGAAAAAATTACTTACTACAGCATTAATAGCCCTGGTTGCTTTTACAGGCGTAAAAGCGCAACAGGACCCTGCTTACAGTATGTATATGTTCAATGGCCTTTTCCTGAACCCTGCATATGCGGGTAGCCAGGAGGTGATTAGCGTAATGGCTATTTACCGCCACCAATGGGCCGGCCTTGAAGGTGCGCCACGTACAGTTAACGCCAGCGTGCATACCCCCCTGCGCCGCGACCAGTATGGTTTGGGCCTTACTTTAACCAACGACCGTATTGGCCTATCGAATACGTTTACTGCCACACCGGCGTTCTCGTACCGGTTACGCCTGCCCGGCGAAAACCGCCTATGCTTTGGTGTGCAGGCATCGTTCAGCTACTTTTACCAAAACAATGGCAAAGCCGAGCTGGCCGATATTAATAACCCCGATAACGCTTTTAGCTTAAACGAAAACCTGTTTGTACCTAACGTAGGCTTTGGTATTTACGCTTATGGCAAACGTTACTTTATAGGTGCATCGGTGCCACACTTAATGCCTTCTAAACTGCGCGATAAAACAGGTGTATCTGGCTACAACGCAACTATAGCGCGTATGTACAACCACTACCTGTTTACTGCCGGTTATGTGTTTGGTAAAGAAGCTTCGATAGTTAAGTTCCGTCCATCTATTTTAATGAAATGGCAAAAAGGTTTACCTAAAAACATACCACAGTTCGATATCAACTTAGCGTTGCTGTTTATAGACCGTGTATGGGTAGGTGTTGGTTACCGTACTGCCGGCGATGGTCAGCAATCGCGTAAATACGTTGGTCAGTCGGCTAATGCTTTTATTAACTTTAAAGCTACACCACAGCTACAAATTGGTTATTGCTACGATGCAGAAATTACTGCGCTGCGCAAATACACTACCGGTACACACGAAATAATGATTGGTTACGATTTCTGGTATAACAAGAAACGTTTCGTAACACCACGTTTTGTAAAATACTTCTAATACAACAACAGCACTTAAGGTAATACCTAAAATATATCACTATGATTTTGAAGAAAACCCTGACACTTTTACTGGCAATGGTTATGCTGAGCATGGCCCAGGCAGAGAAGCCTGTAGTAAAAGTAGGCGACTGGTACTACAAACAGTTCGACTACCGTAAGGCCATTATGTTTTACGAGCGCGCACTGAAAAAAGACCAGCAGAACGTTTACGTGTTGCAGAAGATTGCCGACAGCTACCGCCTGATTAATGATTGGGGCAAGGCAGAGCAGTACTATGCCACACTGGCGCAGTTACCTAACGCCAACGTTATTAATAAGCTGTATTATGCCGAGGCCCTGCGCGCTAACCAAAAGTACGCCGAAGCCAAAGTATACTATAAGCAATATCAGGACCTGATGCCTACCGATGCCAGCGTAAAAGAGCGTGTACAGGGTATGGATAAAGTAGAGGAGCTGAGCAAAGACCGTGGTTTTTACGAGGTTAAAAACCTGGATAAAATCAACTCGAAGTATTCTGATTTTGGTGTGTCGATGAATAAGGATACCGGTATTTTCTTCTGTTCTAACCGTATGCCCGAATCGTTTGTGGTGCGTAAAGATGTGTGGACACAAGGCAACTTTTTACAGATATACGAAGCATATAAAGAAGATACCAGCAATGGTGCTATTACCAAAGCCAGCCTGATGACTGGTCGTAAGCTGAACAAAAAATTCCACGAAGGTACATCGTGCTATAACGAAAAAATGCAGGAGTTGTACCTTGACCGTAGCAACTACAATGGTAAGCGTGCTTTTACCGCAGCCGATAAAACCGTTAAGCTTAAAATTTACCGCATGGTTTGGTTACCCGATGCAAAACGTTGGGGCGACGAACTGGTAGAGGCCGTACCGTTTAACGATAAAGAATACTCGGTATGCCACCCGGCAGTAACCAAAGATGCTAAAACCATGTACTTTGCCAGCGATAAGCCGGGCGGTTACGGTGGTGTAGATATTTATATGACCACCCGCGAAATTGGCGGCCAGTGGGGTACACCTATTAACCTGGGCCCTAAAATCAATACATCGGGCGATGAGATGTTTCCTTACGTAGCAGAAGATGGTACACTTTATTTTTCATCGAACGGCCACACCGGTTTAGGTGGTTTAGATGTGTACAGTTCATCGCTGGTTAAAACCGGTAACAAACTTACCAACTGGACCGACCCTGAAAACCTGGGTTACCCTATTAACACCAACAGCGACGACTTTGGCTACGTAGTGGCTAAAGATAACAAGCATGGTTACTTTGTAAGCAACCGCCAGGGTGGCCAGGGCGATGATGATATTTACAGCTTTACCAAGCGTGGTATTATACTTAACGGTATAGTGTACGATGCCAGCACAGGCCTGCCTATTGAAGGCGCCGATGTGGTAATGAAACTGGAAGATGTAGAGAAAGGTAAAATGAAATCGGGTAAAGATGGCGACTTTACATTTGCCGCCAACCCTAACCAGCGCTATAAGTTTTATGCTACCAAGCCTGGTTACCTGCCAGCCGAGTTGCCTTTTGATGTGAAAGAGAAACCAGAGCTGGTTAAAATACCAATGGTACCGGAAGGTGGTATAAACCTGGAGGTTACTGTGCAGGATAAACGCAGCCACGAACCAATGGAAGGTGCTAAAGTGAAGGTTACCAACCTTACCACTACCAAAGATGAAATATGCATGACCAATAAAGATGGTAAATGTATGTTCTCGCTTGACCCTAACACCAACTACCGTATAGAAGGTTCGAAAGAAACCGGCGAGCCGGATACCAAGTACCTTACTGTAACAGCTACCCAAAGCACTATAGGTAAAAAAGCGCCTACTACACTTTACACATTGTTAGAGCTGGAGAAAGTGAAGAAAGGTGTGGCTATAAAGGTAGAGAACATCTACTACGATCTGGATAAATGGTTTATACGCCCGGATGCAGCCAAAGAGCTTGATAAGCTGGTTAAGATACTGAAAGATAACCCTACGCTGGAGATAGAGCTTAGCTCGCACACCGACTGCCGCGCTACTGCCAAGTACAACATGCAGCTATCGAGCAAACGTGCCGAGAGCTGTGTTAACTACATAGCATCGCAAGGTGTAGATGGCCGCCGTATGATTGCTGCCGGTTATGGCGAAAGCCGCCTGATAAACAAGTGCCAGTGCGAGGGCGAAATGGCCGTACCTTGTACCGATACCGAACACCAGGAAAACCGCCGTACAGAGTTTAAGATTTTGAAGTTCTAACAGGTTAATAATTGACAATATAAAAAGCCACCTTAGGGTGGCTTTTTTGTTTTTAGAAATTACCACCCATGCTTAAACCTATACGCCACACAGGGTTGTGCTGCGTAAAGCCGGGTGCAAAAGCATAGGTATAACCAGCACCACCTTCCAGCGTAACATTAAACCGTGCAAAAGGGTTGATGTTAATACCCGCCACACCGGCAGCCTGTACATTGCAGGTGTTGGTAAAGTATCGCCGGTTGCGTGCAGTAGCAAAACTGCCCCGTGCATCGCGGGTATAGCCAACGTTTGCCTCGGGTCCGGCAAACACGCGAAAAACCTTATGCTTATTAAAATAGAACTTTGGGTTAATGCCGGTAGCGCAGGCAAAGCCCTGTGTGCTTTGTATATACGCTTTGCCAACCCGCATACCATGATACCCCGGCGAGTAGTTTTGTCCGTAGCTTAGGTAAATCGGCACACGTATGCCTATGCGGCCCTGCCATACACGGCGCTCGTACCAAAGCGCCATGCTGTTGCTTACCGGTGCCAATAAATCTAACGCCAGCGTATTGTTGGTGGTAAGGTGGTTGGGTTTACGGCGTTGGTTCAATAACCGCACAATATCTTCGGTATGGCCGTTGGCATACACCACCGAATCTATTTTATCCATATGTAATACATACAGTGGGCCATCGGGTACATTGGGTTTTGTGTACTTAATGTATGTATCACCCACCTCTGTAACCTTGCCGGTTAGGGTGTCGCCGCGGGTGGTAAATATTTTGTCTTGTGCACATACTGTAACGCTATGTGCCAGTAGCAATACTATTAGCGTGTAACGCATTAAATAATGTTTGCACCTAAACGGCAGATGCAAATAATAATTGTGTTGTGTTACTCCGAAACGATATGTACCTCGGTGCGGCGGTTTTTTTGCTTGCCGGCGGCAGTGCTGTTATCGGCAACAGGTTGGGTATCGCCGTAGCCTTTGGCTTGTACGCGTTCGGCAGCTATACCCTTTTTAACCAGGTATTGCTTAACGGCGTTGGCACGCTCTTCCGATAGTTTAAGGTTGCTTTCGGCGGTACCTACATTATCGGTGTGGCCGGCAATTTCTATTACCAGTGTTTTTTGCAGGTTCATATATTCGGCCAGTTCGTTCAACTCTTTATTGCTTTCGGGGCGCAGGGTAGCCTTACCCGAATCGAAGAACACATTATCTAACGTAAACGTGCGCGGTGGTGTAATGGTAAGTGTGTACGAAAACGTATAAGGGTTTTTAGATGCGGGCATATCCATCTCCAGATTGCTGCTGGTGTTATTAAACACTTTGTAACGTACGGTGTATTTAGCAGCCGGCGGTATAAGCATACTAAAGCGGCCGGCGGCATCGGTAGTGCCGCTGTATTCTTTCTTATCGGTTTTAGATATAAACGTAACCGGTTGATTGGGCAGTGGTTTGTTTTTATCATCCTGCACCAGCACTTTTAGCACGGCTTGTGTGGTGGTGGGTTTAAGGTCCTGCGCATGGCAAAGGGCAACCGTAAACACAGTAAGTAGTAGCAGTAGTTTTTTCATAAGTATAGCTTTGGTTATAGGTGTAATGCCTGGCTGGGTGTAAAGTAACAGGTTGTTTTTTCTTTTTTGGCTTGAACCAAAAAAGAAACAAAAAAGTTCAAGGCTGTGTGGCTTTGGGCTAAAAATCATTATGCGCGCCTAAACTGCGTGAACTTGTGGCGCGCAGCAAACATGGTGATGTTGAGCAAACTTATGTCCGCGCCACTTCAAACAGCACGCAGTTTTTAACGGCTTGCTACATGATTTTTTACGCCCTCATCCACAAGGCCAATCCCATTGGGTAGTTTATGCAAACTGTTTAGTTATGTTTAAGTATGGGGTAAGTTTAAGTACGGTTGTTTTTTTTTTCCGCTGGCTAAAGCCAACGGCAACTGTGATAAACGGAATAAATATTTTTTAACGCGGACTAAAGTCCGCGAGAGATACCCTCGCTGTTTTATATTTAAAACAAGCTGCCGCCTATGGTAGGTGGTGTTTTGCCCAGGTGCTTGTAAGCAAGGGTAGTAGCTTCGCGGCCGCGGGGGGTGCGTTTAATAAAGCCTTCTTTAATTAAAAAGGGTTCGTACACTTCCTCTAACGTTCCGGCTTCTTCGCCCACGGCAGTAGCTATGGTGGTAATACCTACCGGGCCACCTTTAAACTTATCTATAATGGCCGATAGTATGCGGTTGTCCATTTCATCGAGCCCGTGTAAATCTACGTTAAGGGCTTCCAGCGCGTACTGGGTTATTTTAAGGGTAATAGTGCCATTGCCTTTTACCTGTGCAAAATCGCGCACGCGGCGCAGCAACAGGTTGGCAATACGTGGTGTGCCACGGCTGCGGCGGGCTATTTCGTAAGCCGCATCTTCGTCAATTTCGGTACGTAGTATTTTGCAACTGCGCTTTACTATGTTTTTCAATACATCGGCATCGTAATACTCCATACGGCAGGTAATACCAAAGCGTGAACGTAGCGGGGCTGTAAGCAGGCCGCTGCGGGTGGTAGCACCTACCAGTGTAAACGGATTAAGACCTATTTGCACACTACGCGCATTAGGGCCGGTATCTATCATTATATCAATCTTATAATCCTCCATGGCGCTGTACAGGTATTCTTCTACCACAGGGCTAAGGCGGTGTATCTCATCAATAAAAAGCACATCGTTGGGCTGCAGGTTGGTCAGCAGTCCGGCCAGGTCGCCGGGTTTTTCCAACACGGGGCCCGATGTGATTTTAATGTTCACATTCATTTCGTTGGCTACAATATGGCTAAGGGTGGTTTTGCCCAGGCCCGGAGGGCCATGCAGCAGTACATGGTCCAGCGCTTCGCTGCGCTGTTTGGCAGCCTCTATAAACACAAACAGGTTATCTACTATTTTAGGCTGGCCCATAAAGTCGTCAATGGCTTTAGGGCGCAGGGCGCGTTCAACTTCCAGGTCGGTCTGGTTCAGTTCTCTATCCGGATCAAGGTTCGTTTTAATACATCAACAGTTTGTTGCTATACAAATGTATGGATTTTGATGTAAAGTTTGTTGTAGTGTAAAATATATTTTTTTCTTATGAGGTTTTATGATTT
>JBJOOW010000153.1:0-2732 GCA_046051095.1 Bacteroidota bacterium
ACCGGAGCCAAATACAGTAGAAACCTTTAACAAATCTGATTTCCCAACAACAGTAGGCAGCTATTGGATTTACCAATGCTATGATTACCGTACAAACATGAACTACCCGGTTAAACATAAAATTGAATGGCGGGAAACTATTAATACCGATACGCAGATTATACACTACACCCTTTATGCGCCCGATCAATCGGTAAGAGATAGCGCTATAGGCATCTTAACAAAAACAGGTTTCACTTACTTAGGGGTTAGACAGACTAATTACTCTATTCTTGGAGATTTTCATATTGCATTTCCATTTTCGAAAAGTGATAAATGGGTTAGTGTAAATACTAATGATACGCTACAGGTAGTTACTCATGCAAGCAAGTATGTTGTTTCTACAGACACATTCTCAAATGTTTTTTACCTCTATAATTATTATCGTCAATCATTAAACGTAAGAGAAAATGAAATTTACCTATCAAAAGGGATAGGAATAATTACAAAAAACATACGTAAAGAAAACGGCAATTCGCAGTTAGATGAGAAAAGGTCGTATGTTTTAACAAGCTATCACCTGGAGTAAGTTCCCAGCCATGGTTGGCGTTTAGCTTCCGCAAAAAAAATAAACAGAGCAGCGTCTCCAACCACAAGTAAAACAACAGGCTATCTTTAAACTTCCGAAGTTTGGCAAATGAATTTGATAGCGAATAATTTGCGCCAAAAACTTCGGAAGTTTTAAAACCGCGTACTATTTCTCTCCCACTTTACCCAGTAGCCATTCCTTTTCAGCCATAGCATTGGTGGCCTGTATCTTTTCGCGCAGCGTAGCGCGGGCTTTTTTATCGTAGGGGCGCAAGTGCATTACGCGTGTAACATATCGGGCAAAATTGCCATACACCGTCTCGTGGTAGGTTTGTAGTTTTTTGCGCTTCAGCTGTTGCTTCAGGTTATTAATACTGTAATCAAGCAGTCCAAACTCATCCAGTTCGTAATAGGTTTTTACCAGTAGCACACGCGCATCCAGGTCGGTAAACTGCTCTTTAATTTCCACCTCCTGCAATAACTGTTGCACCTTGTTGTAATTACCGGTAGCAAAGTAATAGCGTGCCATACAGTAGGCATAAAAACCATCGCGTATACCTTCATCCAGCTTGGTGCGGTAAGCCTCTAAAAAACCGGCTACCCATTTGTATTTTTTCAACCCTATAGCAATGGCCGATATGTTTTTGTAGGTAAACGGCGATAGCTGTCCGCGCTCTTCAAACACGGTACGCAGCAAACCGGCTTCGTATATTTCAAACACCTCTTCGTAATATTTTTTGCCACCGGTGTTAAGGCGTTTAATGCAGTAATTGATAGCCAATGTAAATATATCGCGTAGCTCGCGGGCATCTATCTGCTGCGAGTGGTTAAGCAGCAGGTTCTTTAACTGGTAAAAGTAGGTTTCGTTATCGGGTGCACTAAGGCACAGGTAGTTGTGGTATAGCAGGTTTACAAACGGGTTGGCCTGCAGGTTTTTCTTCTCTACCAACGCCATTATTTCGTCCATCAGCGTATCGGTGTGCTCCAGCTTAAACACGTTTTTGTACGATAACAGGTTACAGGCGTGTTTTAGCTTTTGTATAACATAAAACGTATCCAGGTGCACCGGCAGGCTTTGCAGGGTTTGGCTTTGCGCGCGCCGGTTGGTAATAGAGTGTATATAGTAACCGGTGTGTAGCTGAAATTTATGGTAGTACAGTTCGGGGTTTAGCTCCGCTTCGGTTTCAAGGTAGTTTTCGGTTTCGGTATAGCTGGCTACAAACTGTTTGCTAAGGTTGCGTTTGCGCAGCGAGCGGTTAAGCAACAATTTATGCCCGGTGGTATCGGCCTCCATTTCGGCTATAGCCAGGTAGCGGGTTATAATACGGGTAAGGTAGGTCATTACATGGCGTAGCTGTGGCATACCGGCTTTGTTACCTTCAAATACATATTTAACAGCCTCTTCGGCGGTAGCTGTGCCGGCCTTTCTTTTCTTTGTTTTAAGCAGGTAGTTAAACAGGCGTACCTCTTCGGCGCGGTAGTTAAAAAACGGCGAATGCACGGCTTTTTCAAGCTCTTTAAGCTCTAAAGCCGTTAGCGAAGAAAAAATCTGGTACAGGTTACTATCGGTAAACGTCATTATTTTTCGATAAAATAAAGCACTTAAACAACAAATTACATTGGTAAATATAAAAACAAGCGTTTAATATTTATCGATAAAACAGATTATTTGACCTTCTTTTTGCTTGTTATCAGCCACACATTTGCACTGTGAAAGTTTCTATAACAGCAAAAACAAACTATATGATACGCGCATTACAAATGAAAACACTACTGCTGTGCAGCCTGCTACTACTGGCTGCACTTAGCCATGCACAGGGCTGGATGAAAAAATACTCGCCCGATAGAATGATGGCCATTACATCGGTATACCCTACACCCGATAGTGGCTGTAAAGTAACCGGCTATAACCTGCTTGGTTTGCAAAACCGCAGTATGAAAATTGATAAAAACGGCAACGGTGTATGGGCGGCCGATAACGACTCGCTGGATGCTGTAACCTTTAGCAACATAACGCAGGATGGCGGCTTTGTAACCTTAGGCTGGGGCAAAACCGATAACCAGGGCATGTATACGCGGGTAATGGTACGCACCGATGCCAACGGACAAAAACTGTGGAGCAGAACAATACACACCTTTGCAGGTGTAAGCGGCAACATTGGCAA
>JBJOOW010000154.1:0-3432 GCA_046051095.1 Bacteroidota bacterium
AACCTATACTATAAAGACCTTAGACAAGGTAATATACTGTGCCGGTTAGTAATAACCCCGCTTAAGCCCAATGCCTTTGTAGCGTACATGAAAACCCAGGGTAAGCTGGGCGGACAAAACAAATTGCCAAGATTGATGAATGATAGGAAGATCGCCGATGCCTTGATGTCTTGTATATAAATGGTTACCGTTTTAATACTATTTTCTGTTGATTATCTAACTACTCAATACTGTTTTTGAATATAAAAAAAGGGCGAAGCAATAGCTGCTTCGCCCTTTTCAGGTTTATATGTTTTCACACAACTGCGTTGTTACACGCGGTCGCTGTTCTGGTGTTTTACTTCAATTTTTGAGTAAGTAGGGCAGGTGTGTTTTTCGCAAGAAGATAGGGCGAAAAAACCAATTACAGCTGCTGCCAGTACTATTTTTTTGAACGCGCTTTTCATAAGAATGCTTTTAAGGGTTTAAAAATTGTTTATTGTTGCTTTTACAAAATTAAGGCAAATACCTTTGGTATTGTTTTATTTTCGAACGCGAATTTATGAGAATTATTGTGAGGTCAAAATTAAGCTGTTTATAACATGAAAATCCACTTCATTGCTATTGGCGGTGCCGTTATGCACAATCTTGCGATTGTATTACGCAGAAAGGGCCATATAGTTACGGGTAGCGACGATAAAATACTGGACCCTGCCCGCACAAACCTCGAGAAAGAGGGCATTTTACCTGCCCAAATCGGTTTTTTTGAAGAAAACATAACCGAAGACCTCGACGCTGTAATATTAGGTATGCATGCCCGCGAGGACAATGTAGAGCTGCAAAAGGCACAGGAGCTGGGCATACAGATTTACTCCTTCCCCGAATATTTATACGAAGTATCTAAAAACAAACAACGCGTAGTTATAGCCGGCAGCCACGGCAAAACTACTATCACCAGCATGGTAATGCATGTGCTAAAGGAGAACAACTTTAACTTCGACTATATGGTTGGGGCCAAAGTAAAAGGCTTCGATACCAGTGTAAAAATTACCGAAGATGCGCCCATCATAGTTTTAGAGGGCGATGAGTATCTGGCTTCTCCTATCCACCGCGAATCGAAGTTTTTGTTTTATAAACCTAACGTTGCCCTTATCAGCGGCGTAGCCTGGGACCATATCAACGTGTTTCCCGATTACGACGACTATGTAAAGCAGTTCGAAAAGTTTGCCTACAGCCTGGAGGAGTGGGGCTTTTTAACCTGGTTCAGAGAAGATGAAGAACTGAAAAAGATTTTCAACACCTACGATGCCAAGGTACGCACACGCGCCTATTATACCCATGCCTATACTATTAAGGGCAACACTACGTACCTGCAAACCGATTTCGGCGAAATACCCCTAAAGGTTTTTGGAGAACACAACCTGCAGAATATATCGGGTGCCAAAAATGTATGTAACGAGTTAGGTGTGTTCGATGAAGACTTTTACAAGGCTATTTCTACCTTCGAAGGTGCCGCTAACCGCCTGCAGTTTATTGGTAAAAACGACCACACGGTTATCTATAAAGATTTTGCCCATTCGCCCTCTAAACTAAAAGCTACCGTTAATGCCATGAAACACCAGTTTGCCAAAGAGCAACTGGTAGCTGTAATGGAGCTGCATACGTTCAGCAGTTTGAATAAAGATTTTCTGGAGCAATATAGCGGCACTATGGACGAGGCCGATATACCGGTAGTGTTTTACGACAAGGAAACCTTTGAGCACAAAAAAATGCCTTTGCTGAAAGAGAGTTTTGTGAAAAACTCTTTCGGCAACCAGCAAATAAATATTTTCACCGATAAGGCAGAACTAGAGGCATTTTTGCTGGAGCAGAACTGGAACCGAAAGAACCTGCTGCTGATGAGCTCGGGCAACTTTGGCGGATTGAATATTGAGACATTGGCTACTGAAATATTGAAATAATTATAAACTAAATTCGACTTTATTTAAGCCCTCCCTTTAGGGGAGGGTTTGGGAGGGGCTCTTATTATTAATTGTAAATGCAACCGCAAATGGATTTATTTGGCAACGCTGCCGGCAAGTTAAACCTTAAACGCCCACTGGCTGTTTTCGATATAGAAAGTACCGGTGTAGATTTTGTAAAAGACCGCATAGTAGAAATAAGCATACTGCGCATAAACCCCGATGGCACCCGCCAAAGCCTTAACCACCGCGTAAACCCTACTATACCCATACCGGTAGAGGCCTCGCTGGTGCATGGCATATACGATGAGGATGTTATTACCAAGCCTACGTTTAAAGAACTGGCTAAGGAGTTTTACGAGTTTATGAACCCCTGCGACCTTGCCGGTTTTAACTCTAACCGTTTCGATGTGCCGCTGATACTTGAGGAGTTCATCCGTGCCGGTATTAGCTTTAGTTTAGATAACCGCGCGCTGATAGACGTACACCGCATATACACCCACTTCGAAAAGCGCACACTGGAAGCAGCCTACCAGTTTTACTGCAACAAAACGCTGGAGAACGCCCACAGTGCCGAGGCTGATACCAATGCTACCTACGAGGTGCTGTTAGCGCAGCTCGATCGCTATGCTGCCGACCTTAAACCAGAGGTTAGTTTTCTGCACGATTTCAGTAACGAAGAACGTTTTCTCGATAGCGGCCGCCGCCTTATCTTTACCGGTGGTAAAGCCTGCTTTAACTTTGGTAAGTACAAAGGCCGACCGGTAGATGAAGTACTGCGCAACGACCCTGGTTATTACAACTGGATGATGCAGGGTGATTTTGCCCAGCATACCAAGCAAAAGCTTACCGAGATAAAGGAAAGCCTTAAACGCAATAACTAAATTTGCGTATGTAAGTGGCTGCTAAGTTCCCCTCCTTCGCCGCCACCAGCAGCGGCATTTTAAGTAGGGGTGTCGGGCGAAGCAAGATGTAGTGGTTGTATATAATTGTTTACTATGGCTAAGTTCTCTTTCAACTCATTTATCGGCTCGGTATCTAAACTGATATCAGAGGGCGATGTTGTTGAAAAGGGACTTACATCTCAGCAAAAAGCCCACCAGCAGGAAATTGAAAACAGCATACTGGTATTGGTGGCTGATGTGATACGTTGCGACCGTAACTTTAGCAACGATACCGAGGTGTTTGTGCACGAGTTTCTGGCTAAGCAGTTTGGCCCTGTAAACAAAGCCCACCGCAGCACTACGGTTACCAACCATATAGAGGTAGGCACCGAACCCTTTACCAAAATTGCCTGTAAGGAACTGAAGATGCTTACCACGCACGACTCACGCCTTAGCATACTTAAGTTTTTATTTGGCGTAGCAGCCGCCGATGATTTTGTAAACCCTAAAGAGCTGCGCATACTTACCCGCATAGCAGGTTACCTGGGCATTAACGATACCGACTTTAAACACATCAAACGCACGGCTCTTGCAGTCAACAATCCCTA
>JBJOOW010000155.1:0-2513 GCA_046051095.1 Bacteroidota bacterium
AAATAGTTGTCGTTTTCTATTTGGCGTAAAACAGCCGTTTGGGGCTTGCAAATTTGAAACCCGTTCTTACTTTTGTGACTGATTAGTCAGTTTATTTAAAAGCAGAAAGTAAAAATGTGAAGCCATGAAATTAACCGAAAAGCAAAGCGAAAAACGCAGGGCCATACTGGATGCCAGCCTTAAACTGTTTTGCGAATCGTGCTTTTACGATACCAGTACCGCCAGTATATCGCAGGCGGCTAATGTAGGCACGGGTACGTTGTTTTGCTATTTCGATAATAAAGAGCACCTGGTTAATGAGTTGTACCTGGAATGTAAAGATGAGTTTGCCACCTATATAGAGACCGGCGTATGGGAGCACCCCACCTTAAAACTTCAGCTTAAACACATATTTGAACGCACGGTTACGTGGTATACCGATAACCCGAACAAAATAAAGTTTATGCTGCAGTATTGTTCTTCGCCGCTTATTACCGGCTTAACCCGCGAAAAGGCCGTTTTGCGGATGAGTGTGGTAAGCGATGTGGTAAAAAAGGCATTCGAAACAGGCGAACTTACCAGCGGCCACCGCGATTTAACCGCACATGCTATATCGGCCTATTTTCATCAAATGAGCCTGTATATACAGGAGCGGGCCGAAGCCAATACCCTTAAAAAGTATAAGGATGAAGCATTTGCACTTATATGGAAAGGCCTGAACTGATATTTTTTGCCCCAAAAAATGACTGATTACTCAATCTATTAGATAAAATTTAATTTAAAGCAACCCCTTAATGAAACGGTATTTACTACTACTAACCCTGTATATAGCAGCCCTGCAAACCGCTGTACAAGCCCAGGCCGGCACCGATAGCCTGCCCGGTATTGTAACGCTGGATGCCGCTGTAAAATATACCCTTAGCCACCAGCCGGCCATACAAAAATCGGTACTGGATGAGCGAATAACAAAATCGCAGGTAAACAGCCGGCTGGCCGACTGGTACCCGCAAGTGGCCTACAACTTTAACCTGCAGCACAACTTTCAGTTACAAACCTTCGTGTTTCAGGGCAATGTGGTACGGGCCGGTAACTTTAACACCTCGCTGGGTCAGTTTGCCTATACACAAAACATACTGAACCCCGCACTGGTGTTTGCAGCTACTACGGCGCAAAATGTGCGTACGCTATCGGCACAAAACACCGAGGCCAACCGCATTACTGCCGTAGCCGAGGTAAGCAAAGCTTACTATGCGGTGTTACTAACACAGCAGCAAATTAAAGTAAGCGATGAAAATATTGTGCGGCTGGAGCGCAGTGTAAAAGATGCGCGCGCCCAATACCAAAGCGGCATAGTTGATAAAACCGACTACCAGCGTGCTACCATATTGCTTAACAATGCCAAAGCGCTGAAGAAAAGTAATGAAGAGGCCCTTACTGCCCGGCTTGAATACCTGAAGGCTATAATGGGCTACCCTGCCAAAGCAAAGCTTGAAGTAGTGTACGACACTGTACAGATTGAAAAAAGTGTAGGTTACGAAACCGCTAAACCGGTTGACTATACCAAGCGCATAGAGTACCTGCAACTGCAAACACAAAAACGCCTGCAGGGCGATAACCTGAAATACACCAAGCTGGCTTTTCTGCCATCGGTATCGGGGTTTGCGGCGTACAACTTTAACTATCTGAATAACAACTTCCGCGATTTGTATAAGGATAACTACCCCAGCTCGTATGCCGGTATTACATTGGGCATACCACTGGTAGCAGGCGGTAAACGTATAATGAATATACGCCAGGCACAGTGGCAGCTTAAAAAAGCCGACTGGGATATTACCGGACTGGAAAACAACATTAACGCGCAATATGCACAGGCACTGGCAGCCTATAACAGCAGCCTGGCAGCATACAACGCCGTTAAAGAAAATGTGGACCTTGCACAAGAAGTTTACAACACTATACAGTTGCAATATAAATCGGGTGTAAAAACATACCTGGAAGTACTGATAGCCGAAAGCGACCTGCGCACCGCACAAATTAATTACTACAACGCACTTTACCAGGTACTATCGGGTAAGGTAGATTTACAACAAGCAACCGGAGAAATAAAATATTAATAAAAACCCCTTAAATATATTATGATAAGTTACATACATAAATTACTGCAGGCTACCCTGCTTATACTGGCCCTATCGCTGTTACTATCGTTAGTGGCATGCAACAATAAACAACAAGGCGGCGGCTGGAGCGAAGGCCCCGTAGCCGTGGTTACTGCTAAAGTAGCTGCTACCGATGTGGCGTATAACAACACTTACCCCGGCACAGTAGTAGCGCTGGAACAGGTACAAATACTACCACAGGTAAGCGGTTACATAACCGGTATTTATTTTAAAGATGGCGACCGTGTACATAAAGGCCAGAAACTATATACCATAGATGCACAGATGTACGCCGCCAATTACGACCAGGCTGTAGCTAACCTTAAACTGGCCGAGAGCAACCTGGCTAAAGCACAAAAAGATGCCGACCGCTACCAC